>JABDLA010000145.1 GCA_013001965.1 Flavobacteriaceae bacterium
GGGAATGGGTAAAGGTCAACGCCTATGCCAATTACAATTATATCGAAGGTTTTGTATTTAACGGATATCTCACTGAAAAAGAATTAAAACCAAGGGTTCATGTGAATTTCGATGCGTTTCGAACCACTTTTGATGATTTACATGTGATCTCTTCGGAACCAATGAAGCGGACTATTTTAGAAGATAGTATCGCCTTTGATGTAGAACTCGGTTATAGTCCGGAAGACAAGATCATTACAATCAAACCGGATATTAACTATAAGAAAATTGAAGTCTTTCAGTCCTATCAAACAAGCATAAGTATCATGAATGAGGGGCCACATTGCGATCTTCTTGATGGGCAACATTACACCTCCGAATGGGAGCCCTTGCAATCCATTACCAATAATAAATTCAGATCCTGCTCATATTCGCAATCTGATTGGCGAAAATTTGATGATGTCAATTTAGATGATCTGAAGGCTCAGGTTCTTGAACATTGTGGGGAAACCTATGCAAAACTTATCGCAAGCATAAAATCGGTGAATGATGGCCCGGCTGCAGTTTCAATAAGCACCATCTTTTTCAAAATTGTTATTACCGAAGCAAATAACGATAAAATTGAAAAAATCATCGTATTAAACATTCCCATGGGCTGTTAATTTTAGCTACATTTATGAAAATAAATGTAGCATGAGTTCATTCATTACACCTTATTATGCCGTCATCTTCACCTCCAGGAGGAAAGTCAATATTGATGGCTATGCTGAAATGTCCTTGCAAATGCAGGAATTAGCTGCAAAACAAAAAGGATTTCTAGGCGTGGATAGCGCTCATACTGAGCTTGGTATTACCGTGAGTTATTGGGAAAGCCTGGAGGCCATTAGAAATTGGAAACAGCAGAGTGATCATTTGCATGCTCAGCAAAAAGGCCGGACCCATTGGTATTCCTGGTATAATGTGAGAATCTGTAAAGTAGAGCGTGAATACGAATTCTCGTCATCGTAAAGAAAAGCCCTTGGCTGCCCACCAGGGGTGCATCTCTATAATTAATCGTCCTGCTTTAACCATTGGGTCTGCATTGGCCAGGCTATCGGCCATGTCTAAAGTTGGAACATTATAAATCGTGATGCCTCTAATGTCCCCATCATCTCCAAAGGGACCGGAAATATCAGCATAACCCAAATCATACATTCGCCCGAGATGAGCTAAATGCGCTTCTTGAAGTTTTGCAGCTTCCTCGTCACTTTGAGTACGATTAGGTCCTGATTTTAAGAATGCAACAAAGTACTGTTGCATCAAAATAGTGTCATTGGTTTTTTGATCTATATAATCAAATATCTCAAATCCATTGGCCAACAACTCTTCTTTTAATTGTTTTACCGACTTTTCTGCTGTTCTTTCTGGAATAGGTGCTTTGGTTTGCTGTATTTCTTTCTTACATGCAACAATCATGAGAAAAGCAGCTATTAAACACAGTATCTGTTTCATATTACCAACTTTTAAAAGGTGTTAAACATAATTGAGAATTGTAATATTTGGTGTTACCCGTAACTTCATCGCCCAGCCAATCGGGTTTGCTAAAATATTCGTCTTCATGATTTAATTCTATTTCGGCAATGATAAGCCCTTCGTTATCCCCGTAAAATTCATCGATTTCAAACACATGATCACCCAGATTAACTTCGTATCGAACTTTATCAATAATGCTGCCTTCACAAAAATCAAGGAGCGCCTTAGCTTCCGTTTTATTGATCTCTTTTTCCCATTCAAAGCGTTTGAGGCCATCTTCAGATGAGAGTCCTTTTACAGTAAGAATGCCTTTATTATTTTTAACTCTTACCCTGACCGTACGGTGCGGATCTGTATTTAAAAATCCCTGAATTATTCTTGATGTTTTGCTTGCATTCGTTTTGAAATCATCAGACTTCACCAAAAACTTACGTTCTATTTCTATCATTTCACTATCCGTAAAGAAGTTCTAAATTTACATCATGCTAGAGGATTTACCAATTCGGAAAATAATTCATGTTGATATGGACGCTTTTTATGCCGCTGTGGAGCAACTTGACAAACCCGAACTTAAGGGTAAAGCTGTCGCCGTTGGTGGTGGCGGTAAGCGTGGTGTTGTAAGTGCAGCTAGTTATGAAGCCCGGAAATTTGGTGTGCGCTCTGCCATGAGCGGTGTTTTGGCCAAAATGAATTGTCCGGATCTCATTTTTGTGAAACCACGCTTTGACCGTTATACCGAAATATCGAAACAGATCCGTTCGATCTTCTATGACTATACCGATTTGGTTGAACCGCTTTCCTTAGATGAAGCCTATCTTGATGTTACCGAAAATAAGAAAGGTCATCCAAGTGCTACGCTTATTGCTCAGGATATAAGGCGGCGGATCCAGGAGGAGATCGGGTTGACGGCATCGGCAGGTATTTCAGTAAATAAATTCATCGCAAAAATTGCCAGTGATGTCAACAAACCAAACGGGCAGAAAACGGTTAATCCGGAGGAAGTGATTTTATTCCTGGAAGAACTGGATATACGTAAATTTTTTGGTGTCGGTAAGGTCACTGCAAAACGCATGTATGACCTTGGCATCTTTACAGGAAAGGATCTAAAATCGAAATCAAAGGACTACTTGACAACCCATTTTGGTAAATCGGGAGCGATGTATTTCAATGTAGTAAGAGGGATTCATCTCAGTCCGGTAAAACCAGATCGCATCAGAAAATCACTTGCGGCCGAACGCACCTTCAAAGAGAATTTATCGAGTGAAATATTCATGCTCGACAAACTCGATCACATTGCCGAGGAAGTTTCAAGGCGATTATTAAAAAGCAAGGTTGCCGGGAGAACTGTAACACTAAAAATAAAATACAGCGATTTTACCTTACAAACCCGTAGCAAGACCCTCGATTATTTCATTTCTGATAAGGATGTCATCCTCGAGACCACCAAGCATCTACTTTATCAGGAAAAGTTAAAAAACTCAGTAAGGCTTTTAGGAATTTCCATTTCAAATTTAAATTCGGAGACGGCCGAAGTGCAGGCAAAAAAAAGTATTAGTGTCCAGTTGAAATTTGATTTCTAAAAACTGCAGCTTGTTATTTCTGTGACGCGCAAGGTATTTACCATGCCTTTGTCCTGGATTGGCATTGCCGCTAAACTGATCAACATATCACCTACTTCCAAATAACCCTGCTTACAAGCAATGGCATTTACATCTTCAATGGTTTCATCAGTACTGACATAACGGTCATAGTAAAATGCCGTAACGCCCCACAGTAAATTTAGCTGCGTCAAAATCCGCTTGTTTGAAGTGAATACTAAAATATGAGCATCCGGACGCCAGGCTGATATTTGAAATGCCGTATAGCCGCTATTGGTTAAGGTTGAAATGGCTTTAGCACTAATTTCATTGGCCATATTAGCCGCGTGATAACATATCGATTTGGTGATATAACGTTTAGTGCGAATATGAGGAGGTGCCTGCGGAACGGTAATAAGATGAGAGTCTTCCACGCTTTTAACAATATCTGACATTTTCTGGATGACCTGAACAGGATAACTTCCAACCGAAGTTTCTCCAGACAGCATTACGGCATCGGCTCCATCCATTACCGAATTGGCGACGTCATTGACCTCTGCCCGCGTTGGGGTCAGGCTGGAGATCATGGTTTCCATCATTTGAGTCGCGATGATCACCGGAATACGAGCGCGTTTGGCTCTTAATACCAGCTGCTTTTGGATGAGCGGAACTTCCTGTGCTGGAATTTCAACACCGAGATCACCACGTGCAACCATCAAACCATCACAATATGCCACAAGTTTATCAATATTCTCAACCGCTTCCGGTTTTTCAATCTTCGCAATTATCGGAATTTTATGGTCGGCATGATTCCTGATCAACTCTTCAAGTTGTATCAAATCTTCTGCATGTCTCACAAAAGACAAAGCAATCCAATCCACTTTTTGATCAATTGCAAACAATGCGTCTTCAATATCTTTTGGTGTAAGTGCCGGCTGTGAGATATTGGTATTAGGAAGATTGACTCCTTTATTCGATTTTAACGGTCCGCCTTGAACAACTTTTGCCAGCACCTTCTTTTGCTTATCGGTTTTAACAACCTTGAAAATCAATTTGCCATCGTCAAGAAGAATAAGTTCGCCAGGTTTCACATCCTTCGGGAAATTATCATAGTTCATATAGGCACGACTCTTATTCCCTTTAAATTCCTTCCCTGTTTCAAATGTGATCTCATCGCCTTCATTGACAACAACTTCCTTTCCCATAACGCCAACTCGCAATTTTGGGCCTTGCAGATCGGCTAAGATGGCAACGTTGTAACCAAATTCTTCATTTAATCCGCGAATCATTTCGATACGCTTTTTAACCTCATCATATTTGGCATGCGAAAAATTTATGCGGAACACATCGGCACCTTCATCGATCATTGCCTTTAACACATTCCGGTCTTTAGTCGAAGGCCCCAGAGTGGCAACTATTTTGGTTTTTTTTCTTTTCTGAGTCATTAATTAAAAATTAAATTGTCTCTCGATTTTAACTCATCAACATCAATTGAATAGACGGCTGAGATATGAGGAATGCTATGAATTTTTGATATGATCAATTTCTCCTTTATCGGATTGGCTTCATTCTGAATCTTCAATAAATAATTAACGTTTTTGAATTCAGGTATTAAATTAAAGGTCCGGATGATTGTTGATTTATTATTAAAAAGTGTCCCCGAACTCACCAAACTATCTTCTTCCTTCTTACATATATTTCCAACCAGATTCCAGGTCATTTGTTGTTTTTCATCATGCCATTCAAAAATGGGATATGCTGCAGCGGTATATTCAAAATCCAAATCTTTCTTCAGCCGCTTTAAATTCAAATTCAAATGTGTATTTAAAAGAAAAGCGACCCGATAATCTTCTAAGGTACAATGCAAAGCTATGAGCGAATAATTATCGACATGAAATTGATTTACATCCAGCTTGTGCAGAGCCATAATAAGAGAATTATGAATTGTAAATATAGTATTTTACATGAATACCTGATAAGAGGATTCACTAATCTTCTGCAGAAAAGCTAACGAAATCGATTTAGTTGGAATTGGCGTTCTGCTGATTTATCAGATCGCCCTGGAAATTTTACTTTGATAAGCGAAAAATGCTCTTTTGGATGCCTTTTCTTCTGCTTTTTTCTTGGAGGTTGCCCTGGCTTTTGCAATCACCTTATCATTGATCAATAATTTTACCGAAAAATGACGCAACTCGTCATTGCCGGTATCCTCATAAATATTATACTCGAAGGTCTTTTTTTCCTTTTGACACCATTCTATAAGAAGGCTCTTATAACTTATAACCTTACCTTCTAATTGCAGAATATCAACATGCGGTATAATAACCGTTTTATAGATGAATTTTTCACAGTATTCATAGCCCCGATCTAAGAATATAGCGCCCACCAATGATTCGAAAAGATTGCCATAAATATTATTCCCGAAATTATCCTTTGGAATTTTACTTTCAACATATTCAATGAGGTTTAACTCCCTGCCAAGTTCATTCAAATGCTCCCGGCTTACTATTTTTGAACGCATTTTAGTGAGATAACCTTCATCACCTTGTGGGACTTCATTATAAAGGTGAGTAGCAATAATGGAGCTCACCATGGCATCACCTAAAAACTCCAGTCGTTCATAATTGATCGGATTGCCTTCATCATCCCTTAGGTTCATTGAACGATGCGTAAATGCAATTTTATAAATACCAAGATTTCTTGGCGTAAACCCTAATATGGATTTCAGATTAACAAAAAAATTCCCGTCTCGATTTGAACGGGAATTTAATATGTTACGAATGAAGTTCATTCACTTTTTAATCTATCTTTTTGAAAAGTACACAAGCATTATGGCCTCCAAAACCAAAGGTATTGCTCATTGCTACCTTTATATCTTTTTTTTGAGCCTTGTTTAACGTCAAATTTAATTCCGAATCTATATTTTCATCAACTGTTGTGTGATTTATGGTTGGAGGAACCATACCATGTTCAATCGACAATATTGAAGCTATCGCTTCAATGGCGCCGGCCGCCCCTAAGAGATGGCCAGTCATAGATTTGGTAGAATTGATATTAATGTTCTTGGCATGATCACCGAAAACTTCAGATATAGCTTTCAACTCTGCCACATCGCCTAAGGGTGTTGAAGTACCATGAGTATTAATAGCATCAACCTCCTCCGGACCAACTCCTGCATTCGCTAAACAATTCTTCATTACAGCAATGACTCCAATCCCTTCAGGATGCGGAGCAGTCATATGATATGCATCTGATGATAATCCGCCACCAAGGACCTCCGCATAAATTTTCGCTCCTCTTGCCTTAGCATATTCATAGTCTTCAAGAATGAGAGCGCCTGCACCTTCGCCAAGGACAAAACCATCTCTGGTTGCATCAAATGGCCTCGAGGCTGTTTCAGGACTATCATTTCTGGTTGACAGGGCATGCATGGCATTAAATCCTCCCATCCCGGCTATGGTAACCGCGGCTTCACTTCCACCAGTAACCACAACATCACAATACCCTAATCGAATAGTGTTTAAAGCATCGATCATTGCATTTGCAGATGAGGCACAGGCGGAAACCGTTGTATAGTTGGGGCCCATAAATCCATGTTTAATGGAAATATTTCCTGGCGCTATATCGGCTATCATTTTGGGAATAAAGAATGGATTAAATCTTGGCGTACCGTCGCCTTGGGCAAAGTTCAAGACTTCTTGCTGAAAGGTTTCCAGGCCTCCAATCCCGGCTCCCCAAATCACACCAACCCGTAATTTATCGATCTCATCAAGATTTAATTTGGCGTCTGCAATGGCTTCATCTGAAGCCACAATAGCATACTGCGCAAAACGATCCATTTTACGGGCCTCCTTGCGATCAAGGAAATCTGTGGCAATGAAATTTTTCAATTCACAGGCGAATTTTGTTTTGAACTTTTCAGTATCAAAATAGGTGATCGGAGCGGCACCACTTTTTCCACTAATCAGACCTTCCCAATATTCATCTTTGGTATTTCCAATTGGCGTAAGTGCTCCCAGTCCGGTGACTACAACTCGCCTTAAATTCATAAAATGTATTACTTATTTTGCGTCTTCAATATAAGATATGGCTTGACCTACAGTTGCTATATTTTCTGCCTGGTCGTCTGGAATTTGGATATCGAATTCCTTTTCAAATTCCATAATTAATTCTACGGTGTCTAATGAATCTGCTCCTAAATCATTAGTGAAGCTAGCTTCAGAAACAACTTCATTTTCATCAACTCCTAATTTGTCTACGATAATCGCTTTAACTCTTGATGCAATGTCTGACATAATCTTTTAATTTTAAGTTTTAATTAGGTCGCAAAAATAAAAAACTTTATTTTAAAACGCGCTATTACAATTAATAATGTGAACGTAATTTAAACATTTTAATTCGAAGTATTTTTTTTTGCTTCTAATTGTTAATAATTATTCTTTCTTTTGTTCGAATAATTTGAACACTATAGTCTGTAAATGAAACGAATTGTAATTTTTGCTTCCGGATCTGGAACTAATGCTGAAAATATAATTGAGTTTTTTCACAACAGAGATAATGCGTCTGTTATTCAAGTGCTTACTAACAATCCTCGTGCCAAAGTAATTGATCGATGTAAGCGCTTAAATGTCAGTTGTTTATGCTTCAATAGAGTGGCGTTTTATCAAAGTAATGATGTCTTTGACCTTCTAAATGTTAAATCTCCTGACCTCATTGTACTGGCCGGTTTTTTATGGAAATTACCGGAAAATATCCTGAATGCCTTCCCTAATAAAATCATCAATATTCACCCAGCCTTATTACCCAAATTTGGCGGGAAAGGTATGTATGGCATGCATGTTCATGAGGCGGTTATTGCCCAACAGGAATCCGAAACAGGCATCACCATTCATTATGTAAATGAAAATTATGATGAAGGAAAGATTATTTTTCAAGCCAAAACTTCGATCAAAACTGGTGATACTGCAGCCGATATTGCTGATAAAATTCATGATTTGGAAATGGCACATTTTCCTCAAGTGATAGACAAACTTTTATTTCCGGAAAATGGCTAAAAAAAAGAAAAAATATTATGCCGTTTGGAAGGGGCATCATACTGGTGTTTTTGAAAAATGGGACGACTGTAAGGCTCAGATAAAAGATTTTAAAGGCGCTCAATATAAATCGTTTTCAACCTTCGATGCTGCTAAACGGGCTCTAAAGGATCCATATAAGGACCATATAAAGAAAAAAGGCGTCAAAAGTGAGTTAACCAAAGAAGAACTTGCTAAAATTGGGGCTCCAAATCTCAATTCGATTGCAGTCGATGCCGCCGTTAGCGGAAATCCCGGTGTATTGGAATACAGGGGTGTCGACACCAAATCAAAAAAAGAACTCTTTAAACAAGGGCCCTTTGAAGAAGGCACCAACAATATTGGAGAATTTTTGGCGATCGTACACGGACTTGCCTTGCTCAAAAAGAAGAATAGCAAACGTATTCTTTATACCGATTCCAGAACAGCTATAAGTTGGATTAAGAAAAAAACATGCAATACGAAGGTAAAGAGAACTCATAAAAATAAGCCGCTTTTCGAACTGGTTGAGCGTGCCGTTGATTGGTTAAATAGAAATGAATATCAAACCGTTATCGTGAAATGGGAGACCAAAGCATGGGGGGAAATCCCTGCAGATTTTGGCCGAAAATAAATTGTCATTTTAGCCGGGAACTTCTCTTTTTTTCGGACGATATTTTACGTAAGTTTGCACTGAATTTTTAGAGCATCATATGAGCAAATTAGTAATTGTAGGAACAGTAGCCTTTGACGCTATTGAAACGCCATTTGGTAAAACGGATAAGATCCTTGGCGGATCGGGTTCATTTATAGGCCTGGCAGCCTCACAATTTAAGGTGGATTCGGCAATTGTATCGGTTGTGGGTGGCGATTTTCCTCAAAGTTACTTAGATCTTCTTTCAGATAGAAGCATCGACATTTCGGGAATTGAGATCGTCGAAGATGGCAAAACCTTTTTCTGGAGCGGCCTCTATCATAACGATATGAATTCACGCGATACATTGGTGACCGAACTAAACGTCCTGGCCGATTTTCAGCCCGTTGTGCCAGAGAATTACAGAGACGCGAAAGTGGTGATGCTTGGAAATTTACATCCCATGACACAAATGAGTGTTCTGGACCAAATGAACCAAAAACCTCAGTTGGTCATATTAGATACCATGAATTTTTGGATGGACAATGCGCTTGAGGATTTATATACTGTCATGAAACGGATTGATGTGATCACTATAAATGATGAAGAGGCGAGGCAGTTGACTGGAGAATATTCATTGGTTGTTGCCGCAAGGAAGATTCAGGAGATGGGGCCTAAATATGTGGTGATTAAAAAAGGAGAACATGGGGCTTTATTGTTTCATGATGACAATGTTTTTTATGCACCGGCACTACCTTTGGAGGAAGTTTTTGATCCTACCGGAGCCGGTGATACATTTGCCGGCGGCTTTGCAGGATATTTAGCTAAAACAGAAGACACCTCATTTGAGAATATGAAAAATGCGGTAATTTATGGATCGACCTTAGCGTCCTTCTGTGTAGAGAAATTTGGTGCTGAGCGTATGCTGGAATTGTCACGGGCAGAAGTGTTCCATCGTCTTCAGGACTTTAAAAATTTGACACAATTTGAAATAGAATTATCATAAACGACGCGCTCAAAATCGAGCGCGTTTTTACTTTAGAATAGAAATGAGTGATGCCTTAAAACATGAATGCGGAATTGCTTTAATACGTCTTTTAAAACCTTTAGACTATTATAAGGAAAAATATGGGAGCGCATTTTATGGTGTAGATAAGATGTACCTCATGATGGAAAAGCAACACAATCGAGGTCAGGATGGTGCCGGCTTCGCTAGCATTAAATTAGATACCGCGCCCGGTGAACGCTATATAAGCAGAGTGCGATCTATTGAGCCTCAGCCTATTCAGGACATTTTTTCGCAAATCAATGACAGGATCAATAATGTTCTCAGCGAGCACCCTGAATATTCTAATGATGTTGCCTCCATGAAAAAGCACATTCCTTATGTTGGTGAAGTCCTCCTGGGACATGTCCGTTATGGAACCTTTGGAAAAAATAGCGCTGAAAGCGTTCACCCTTTTCTACGGCAAAACAATTGGATGCATAGAAATTTAATTGTTGCAGGAAATTTTAATATGACCAATGTTAAGGAACTGTTCAAAAACCTTGTTGAACTCGGTCAGCATCCAAAAGAATATACCGATACGATAACCATCATGGAAAAAATTGGTCATTTTCTGGATGATTCCGTCGATAAAATCTACAAGGCCTTAAAAAAGGAGGGTTATAGTAAAAGTGAGTGCTCTCCACTAATCGCTGAGCGGTTAAAGGTTTCTAAAATATTAAAAAGAGCCGCGAAAAATTGGGATGGTGGTTATGCCATTGCAGGCTTATTGGGTCATGGCGATTCATTTGTGTTACGGGATCCTGCCGGTATTCGGCCGGCTTATTATTATAAGGATGATGAAGTTGTAGTAGTTGCTTCAGAGCGTCCGGTTATCCAAACCGTTTTTAATGTCGCATTTGAAGAGGTCAGAGAACTCGATCCCGGACATGCAATCATCACCAAAAAATCTGGTGAGACAAAAATTAAAAAGATATTAGAGCCCCTTGAACGTAAAGCCTGTTCTTTTGAGCGCATATATTTTTCACGCGGAAGCGATTCAGAAATTTACAAGGAGCGAAAAATGCTCGGTAAACTGCTTATGCCAAAAGTCCTGGAGGCCATTGATAACGATATAAACAATTCGGTATTCTCATACATTCCGAATACGGCTGAAACATCGTTCTATGGTATGATCGAATCGGCTGATGCTTTTCTGAATAAGAAGAAAACTGAAACGATCTTAAATGGTAAGCGGTCCTTGTCTGCTGAAAAAGTGACTGAGATCCTTTCGGATAGAATTCGGATTGAAAAAATAGCGATTAAGGATGTGAAACTACGAACATTCATCACCGAAGATAGCAGTCGTGATGATCTTGTTGCCCATGTTTATGATGTCACTTATGGGATGGTTCAGCCACAGGACAATTTGGTGATTATTGACGATAGCATTGTTAGAGGAACCACGCTCAAGAAAAGTATTTTGAGAATGCTCGATCGATTAAACCCTAAGAAGATCATCGTTGTCTCCTCGGCGCCTCAAATTCGTTATCCCGATTGCTATGGTATCGATATGGCAAACCTGGAAAGTCTTGTCGCTTTTAAAGCTGCATTAGAGTTATTAAAGGACTCTAATAAGTATGATCTCGTTGAAGAAGTATATCATAAATGTAAAGCTCAGATTAATCTGGCCGATAAAGATGTTAAGAATTATGTCAAGGAGATTTATGATCAGTTCTCTGCCGAAGAGATCTCTACTAAAATTGCGCAGCTACTTAGTAACGGCGAATTAAATGCTGATTTAAAGATTATATTTCAATCCATTAGTAATTTACATCAGGCATGCCCAAATAATCTCGGTGATTGGTATTTTACCGGCAACTATCCAACCGCTGGCGGTAACCGCGTAGTAAATAAGGCTTTCATCAATTTTTACGAAGGAAATAAAGAAAGAGCTTATTAGCCTGAATTCTATAAACTTGTCAGTTTATCTATAAAATTAGACATTTAAACTAAAAAATGTGCATTTCGTCTAATATTTTACAGCCTTTAACCAAATTACGTCTACTTTAGTAGGACCATAACATAAGTAGGTTAAGTTCATGGTAGATTTGGGGCAAAAAAAGGTGAACTCTTGTTCACCTTTTTTTATTTATACCACCCAAAATTCTTTCTCTTATTTTTCGAAAATGCGATACCCTTAAACCTCTTTAAAACCGCAATGGCAGACTGTTTTGGCGGTTAGACTAATTTATGCGTCGTTTATCTAATAAATTTAATTCTTAGAAAAAAGTCCCGTTATATTTGTTTCACCATAACATAAGTAGGTTAAGTTTATGGTAGATTTGGGGCAAAAAGGTGGACGCAAGTTCACCTTTTTATTTTTATACCAATTAAATTTTCTTAAATGCTACTTCGCTGAGGCGTATCGTCTTTCGACTTCATTCCAGTTGATCACATTAAAAAATGCAGCGATATAATCCGGCCTTCTATTTTGATAATTCAAATAATAAGCGTGTTCCCAAACATCCAATCCTAAAATTGGTGTTCCGCCACATCCTACTCCTGGCATCATGGGATTGTCTTGATTTGGTGTGCTGCAAACTTCAACTTTACCACCAGGGTGTACACATAGCCAGGCCCAGCCTGATCCAAATTGCGTCGCGGCAGCTTTGCTAAATGTGTCCTTGAATTCATCAAATGAACCAAAGGCAGATTCGACGGCATCTCTCAATTCACCTGATAGTCGTCCCTTATCTTCAGGATTCATAACTTCCCAAAATAAAGAATGATTATAAAATCCTCCTCCATTATTGCGGACAGCTTTATTATTCATATCGAGATTCGATAGGATATCTTCAATAGAACGGCCTTCAAGTTCCGTTCCTTGAATAGCAGCATTTAATTTTGTAGTATATCCGTTATGGTGTTTGGAATGGTGAATCTCCATTGTTCTGGCATCGATATGCGGTTCTAAGGCATCATATGCGTATTTTAATTTAGGTAACTCAAAGGCCATATTTTTCTGTTTTAGTTGTTAATAATTTTATCTTTCAAATTTACAATAAAGGATTAAAATTTGAATCATTAAGTTATTAAGTTTACTTATTTTGGTATAAAATTTTTCTTGCTGTTGAAACCTTCTTCATTTCATATTTTCGATGCTTCCGCGGGAAGTGGCAAAACATTTACATTGGTAAAAGAATACTTGAAGGTTATGTTTGCTTCGCATGCTATTGAACCTTACAAGTATATACTGGCCCTCACTTTTACCAATAAGGCGGTGGCAGAAATGAAACAGCGCATATTGAATAGTTTAAAGTTGTTTTCTTCAAATTCGATTTTGACTGAGCCAAGTCCGATGTTTATCAGCATTTGTGACGAACTCGATTCGGAACCAACAGTGATTCAGCAAAAATCTAAAGACCTTCTTGAAAATATCA
The DNA here is from genome assembly GCA_013001965.1 of Flavobacteriaceae bacterium. GTDB lineage: Bacteria > Bacteroidota > Bacteroidia > Flavobacteriales > Flavobacteriaceae > JABDLA01. The sequence goes on from JABDLA010000145.1 coordinate 13,182, forward strand.
TTCATAACTATGCTGCCTTTGATATCTCTACTATAGATAAATTCAATCAAAAGCTTATACGAACCTTTGCTTATGATTTGAAGGTTCCTGTGAACTTTGAAGTTGAGCTTGATACGGAAGAGGTTCTGGAAAAAGCTGTTGATAATTTAATTGCCAAAGCAGGATCTGAAAGACAGCTCACTGAGGTATTGTTGCGCTTTGCCCTGGAGAAAATTGATGACGATAAAAGCTGGGACATTGCCTATGATTTTAATCAAATAGCAAAACTAATTATCAGTGAAAATGATCTTAGCAAAATACGATCTGTTAACGCCAACTCATTATCTGATTTCAAAAACATAAAAAATCAGCTCAAACAAAAAATGGATGTTGTAGAGTCTATCCTTTTAGAAAAAGCGACTTCGATACTTCAACTTATAGAGGAATGTGGTTTGGAGCATAATGATTTTTCAGGTCGGAATGGATGGGTTCCAAGTTATTTTCTAAAACTTTCCCATTCAAATTTCAACATTAGTTTCGACAAGGTCTGGATGGAAAAGATCGGGTCTCATCCTCTATATCCTTTAACAAATACAACAGACGATATAAAGGAGGTTATTGATGAAATCCAAGCTGAAATTGCTGCCGCTTTTAATGCAACCAAAGCGTTGGTCATAGAGATGAAGTTATTGAAATCCGTTTACAAAAACCTCACGCCCTTATCGGTGCTAAACAAAATAGGTGATGAGATTGATTTGCTTAAGGAAGAGCAGAACACTGTGCTTATTTCTGAATTCAATGCAATTGTAAGTGATCATATAAAATCACAACCCGCTCCTTTTATTTATGAGCGTATTGGAGAAAAATTCAAGCATTTTTTTATTGACGAATTTCAGGATACATCAATAATGCAATGGCAAAATTTAATTCCGCTCATTGCCAATGCGCTCAGTGGTGAATCTGCCAGTGCTCTCATCGTTGGCGACGCCAAGCAGGCTATTTACAGATGGCGTGGCGGCAAAGCCGAACAATTCATAGGGCTTTATAATTCCGAAAATCCATTTCATATTGAAAAAGAACTTCACCATCTTGAAGAGAATTACAGAAGCTATACCTCTGTTCTGGATTTTAATAATAGGTTTTTTGAGCATATTTCAACTGTTGTTTTTAGTCATCCCAATTACGCAAGTCTCTACAAACAAAGTTCTCAAAAATCAACTTTAAATAATGAAGGTTATGTTGAATTAAGCTTTTTGAATATAGACAATGAATCCGAAAAAGACCAGGTCTATCCTTCGAAGGTTCTTGAAGTTATCGATGATTGTATTAAACAGGGTTTTGAAGAAAAAGATATTTGCATTCTTGTACGATATAAGAAGCATGGTGTGGCCATTGCCGATTATTTGAATACCCGGAGTGACTACAATTTCATCTCGTCAGAAACCCTATTACTATCTCGTTCTCCCGAAGTTAATTTTATTGTTGATCTGCTCAAGCTTTTGACCCAACCTGACGCTAAAGAGCATAAATTTGAAGTCGCAAGCTATTTGGCAGTTCATAAATTCGAGCTTGAAGACCAACATAGTTATTTTTTGGACATCCTCGATCTTGACCAGGAAGCCTTTTTTAAATCCTTTGAAGCACATGGCATTTCCTGTAATTATATCAAGCTTCTGCAGTTGCCTGTTTATGAAGCGATGGAGCAAATTATTCATGACTTCAAACTTGTACCACATTCCAACGCATATGTTCAGTTTTTACTGGATTTTGCACTTGAATATGTAACCAACCATCAATCGAATATAAACGGTTTTCTCGATCACTTTGAAGACAAAAAAGAAAAGCTCAGCATTACCTTTCCTGACGGTATAAACGCCATCCAAATAATGACCATTCACAAAGCAAAAGGACTTGAATTTCCAGTAGTTATTTTTCCCTATGCCGATCTCGATATTTATAAAGAAAGAAATCCAAAGGTTTGGTTACCAATTTCGGAGGAAGAGATCACGAATTTGAATTTCGCGCTCATCAATTATAATAATGATCTCAAGGAATTTGGTGAGTCAGGCAGCCAGCTTTATGAAGAACATAAGGCTGAAATGGAGCTTGATAATATCAATTTACTTTATGTTACATTAACACGTGCCATATCCCATTTGTATATCATAAGCCGAAAAAAACTCAATAGAAGTGGTGCTGAAAATACAAATACTTATGGCGGACTGTTTATAAATTATCTGAAACACCTTGGATTATGGAACGATGAGCAATCATGTTATTCATTTGGTGATCCGAGCAAAACATTTATCAGTGATGCCACGGTTAAGGCTTCGGTGTTACAGGAAAAATTTATTTCCACACCCAATAGGGAAATGAAAGTTCAAATTGTTACCAACTCGGGTTATTTATGGGACAGTTCACAACAAAAAGCCATTGAAAAGGGCAACTTGATTCATCTCATCATGTCCCAGATCAAAACCAAGGTCGATCTTGAATTCTCATTTGAGCAATTATTACGAACCGGGGTCATTAATTCTGACCAGGTAACTCAGTTAAAGGCTGTTGTTTTGTCCATAATAAACCATCCGAAATTATCTTCATATTTTTCTCATGATTCTTTGATTTATAACGAGCGTGATATTATCCAAAAGGATGGCTCAATTTTAAGACCGGACCGTGTTGTAATAAATTCCCAGAATGAAGCAGTAATAATTGATTATAAATCAGGCCAAATAAAGGAATCGCATAAAAATCAAATGAGTGTTTATAAATCGGCCTTAAAAGATCAGGGGTTTCAGGTTTTAAAGACGATTTTGGTTTATGTGAATGAGGAAATTCATCTAAAAGAAATGTAACTTTACCAAAAATTTAAAATGTACGGCAACATCAAATCCTATCTTCAGAAAGAAATTCAAAACATAAAAGACAGCGGTTTATACAAAGAAGAGCGCATTATTACATCGGCTCAAGGTGCTGAAATAACCCTTAATACCGGACAGAAAGTTCTAAACTTTTGTGCTAATAATTACCTCGGACTTTCTTCACACCCAGATGTCATTCAGGCCGCCAAAGATACGATGGACACCCATGGTTTTGGAATGTCAAGCGTTCGTTTTATTTGTGGCACACAGGATATTCATAAAGAATTGGAGAAGAAAATAGCCGATTTCTACGGCACCGAGGACACCATATTATATGCTGCCGCTTTTGATGCGAACGGAGGAGTTTTTGAACCCTTGTTAAATAAGGAAGATGCAATCATCTCTGATTCGCTTAACCACGCTTCAATAATCGATGGGGTGCGCTTGTGTAAAGCGGCAAGGTATAGGTACAATAACAGTGATATGGAAGATCTTGAAAAACAACTTCAGGAGGCCAATGCCCAGGGCGCACGATTTAAAATCATTGTCACCGATGGCGTATTCTCAATGGACGGTGTTGTTGCTCCCCTAGATGCCATTTGTGATCTGGCCGAAAAATATGACGCTATGGTGATGGTTGATGAATGTCATGCCGCTGGTTTTATTGGGAAAACGGGTCGAGGCACGCTCGAGGAAAAGGGAGTTATGGAGCGTGTTGATATTGTAACCGGAACCCTTGGCAAAGCACTTGGTGGGGCCATGGGTGGTTATACCACCGGTAAAAAGGAAATTATCGATATGCTGAGGCAACGTTCAAGACCGTATTTATTTTCCAATTCGCTCGCACCGGCAATTGTCGGAGCTTCAATTAAGGTATTTGATATGCTTTCCAATAATCCCGAACTGAGAGATCAATTGGAGTGGAACACCAACTATTTTAAGAAAGGAATGCGTAAGGCTGGCTTTGATATAGTTGATGGTGACTCAGCCATTGTCCCGGTCATGTTGTATGATGCCAAACTTTCTCAAACCATGGCCGACATGCTGCTTGATGAAGGAATTTATGTCATTGGATTCTTCTTTCCGGTAGTCCCTAGAGATAAGGCACGAATTCGAGTTCAATTATCGGCCGCTCATGAGAAAGAACAACTGGATTTAGCTATAAGCGCCTTTACCAAAGTGGGCAGAATATTGGATATTGTTTAAAAAGCTTCTAAACTCGGGGGGTTTTATAAGAAAAAATGTAATATTTTTCTATATTTGTCTTTGTTAATAACATTTAACAACTTACTTTTGCTTACAATTAACACTTAAAAATTAAATTATTGAATATGAAAAATCTTAGCCGATTAATGTTCGTATTGTTGTTATTTCTCGGATTTAACAACGTAAACGCACAAGACGAAAACAACCCTTGGCAAATTACTGTTGGGTTTAACGCTGTCGATTTGCATCCTGTTGGAGAGGACTTCCCACAAGGTGATTATTTTGATGAGTTTTTTAATTTAACTGATCACTGGAATATCGTACCTGTTTTATCAAAGTTCACGGTATCAAAATATCTAGGGGATAATTTCTCTTTTGGTGTTTCTGGTTCTGTTAACAAAATCGACCAATTCTCAGATGTAACTGTTGAAGATTTATCTTACATAGCTGCTGACGGTATCATCAAATATGACCTTGGTGAGATTCTTAACTTGGGCAGATTTGATCCTTACTTAGCTGTAGGCGGAGGATATACCTGGGTGGAAAAAATTGGTGCAGGAACATTAAATGGTTCTTTAGGTATTAATTATTGGTTTGATGATCAATTCGCAATTACGGCTCAATCAACTTATAAGCATTCATTTGAAGATTATTTATCTAAGCATTTCCAACATTATGTTGGTGTCTCAATGAAATTCGGTGGAAAAGACACCGATGGAGACGGTATCTATGACAAGGACGATGAGTGTCCTGAAGTTGCCGGATTGGAAGCTTTCAACGGTTGCCCAGATAGCGATGGTGATGGTATCAAAGATGGAGACGATGAGTGTCCAAATGAAGCTGGTTTAGCTGAATTCAATGGCTGCCCAGATAGCGATGGAGACGGTGTTGCCGATAAAGATGACAACTGTCCAAATACCGCTGGTTTAAAATCATTAGCTGGTTGCCCTGATGCTGACGGTGATGGTATCGCTGATGGCGATGATAACTGTCCTAATGAAGCAGGTCCTGCAGCTAACAACGGATGCCCATGGCCAGATAAAGATGGCGACGGTGTTTTAGACAAAGATGATCAGTGTCCGGATGTGGCTGGTACAGTAGCTAACAATGGATGCCCGGAAATTACTGAAGCTGAAGTAGAAACATTGAACGAATATGCCAAGACTATTTTATTTGACACTGGTAAAACAACCATTAAGTTTGAATCAGCTGAAATTCTTTCCAGCATAGCAAGAATTTTGAAGAAGTATGAATATGCTAATTTCAATGTTGACGGTCACACTGACAGCGTTGGTAGTGAAGCAACGAACCAAAAATTATCTGAAGGTAGAGCACAAGCTGTTGTAGATTGGTTAATAGAAAATGGCATTAGCCGCAGCCGATTAACTGCAACCGGTTATGGTGAGTCAAAACCTTTAATGGATAATAAAACCCGTGAAGGTAGAGCAAGAAACAGAAGAGTTGAAATTATCTTGAAGAACTAATTTCATTTCTTATATAATATTTAAAAAACGCTTCGAATATTCGAAGCGTTTTTTATTTTTATAGAATGACAAGTTTTATTTCTGATGTTCTTAATCACCTGCAGCAAAGAGGGGTTGATTTTAGTGAACTTACCATTATCTTGCCTAGTAAGCGGGCGGGTAATTTTTTAAGGAATGAGCTGTCGAAGATGGTTTCAAAATCTCTGTTCTCTCCCGAAATTTTAAGTACGGAAGACTTTGTAGAAGAGCTGTCCCAGTTAAACCCCCTATCAGGCATTGAGCTCCTTTTTGAATTTTATGAAATTTATCAAACCCATTCCTCGCCAGAGACTAAGGAGTCCTTTGATGATTTTCTAAAATGGGCATCGATCCTATTGCAGGACTTCAACGAGATTGATCGTTATCTCATTGATCCACCTGCGATCTTCAATTATCTAAGCGCTATTAAGGACATGAATCATTGGTCGCTGAGTCCTGAAAAAACGCCTTTGATGAAGGAGTATTTAGCATTCTGGAAAAGTCTCCACCTTTATTATTCAGAACTTTCCGCAGGACTCATCAGTAAAGGATTGGGGTATCAAGGTTTATTATTTAGAGAGGCTGTTGAGAATCTCGAAAATTACATTCAGTCAAATCCTGGGAAGCAACATATATTCATAGGATTCAATGCACTCAATGAAGCCGAATCGCGAATAATTCAGGAGTTATTGCATAATGAAATGGCCGAGATCTTTTGGGATACCGACGACCATTTTATCACCAACAAAAAACATGAGGCCAGTTACTTTATACGGCACTATTTAAAAAGTTGGAGGTATTTAAAATCGTCAAAATTGAAATGGTCTTTTAATCATTATACAACAGAAAAAAATATCAATATCATTGGGACACCCAAAAGTGTTGGGCAGGCAAAATATATTGGTGAAATTCTTTCAGAGCTTGATTTAAAAGAAAGGAATCAGGAAAATACCGCTCTTATTTTAGGCGATGAGAATTTATTAATGCCGGTACTTAACTCCATACCAAAAACCATTGATAAAATCAATGTGACTATGGGCTTTCCGCTCAAGTCTATTCCTTTAGCATCTTTGTTTGAACGCTTGTTTCTAATACATAAGGATGGCAAGACCTCTTTTTATTATAAAGACGTTGTAGAACTGCTTTCGCATCAATATATAATGCCGCTTTTTTACACTAAAGAGGGAAACAGTGCCGAAAAAGTGATCAAAGATATTCAGCTGAACAATATGATCTTTTTAACCGAAGAAACAATTGCAAACCTCTGTCAAGACAATCAGACATTGGTGCATTTATTGTTTGGGGCGTGGAATAAGGACCCCATGGAAGGCTTAAGGTCTTGTCAGAACATAATTCTAAAGATTAAAGAGCAGCTTGACCTGACCAGGGAGGCGAATAAATTAGGCTTAGAATACTTATTTAAGTTTAATGAAGTGTTCAATGTTCTCGTTGCGCTCAACAAAAAATACAGTTCGATAAATTCAATAGCCGTTCTTTTCAGTTTGTATAAACAAATACTCAGTCAGGAAACTTTAGATTTTCAAGGAGAGCCTCTTGAGGGGCTTCAAATTATGGGTATGCTCGAATCACGGGTTTTGGATTTCGAGACCGTCATCATTTCATCAGTAAATGAAGGCATATTGCCATCAGGGAAAACACAAAATTCCTTTATTCCTTTTGATGTGAAACTTGAAAACAATCTTCCGACCTATAAAGAAAAAGATGCGATTTATGCCTACCATTTTTATCGAGTATTACATCGGGCCAAGAATATTTATATCCTGTACGATACCGAAACCGACGGATTAAATGCCGGGGAAAAAAGTCGGTTTATTACTCAGCTTGAAATTGAGGATGTCCACAAATTGAAATCAATGATTGTTTCTCCAAGGGTGCCTAAATATCAGCTTGAACCAAAAGTAATTACAAAGACTGATTCTGTTCTGAACAGCATCCGATTATGGGCACAAAAGGGTATTTCCCCTTCAGCATTAATGACCTATATAAGAAACCCTATAGACTTTTATTCAGAAAAAATACTCGGTATAAAGGAATTCGATGATGTGGAAGAAGTTGTCGGTGCACGTACTCTTGGCACAATAATCCATGAAACATTAAGAGAATTATATGCGCCTTTTGTGAATCAATTTTTAAAGGTTGAAACTATTAAATCTCTGATCCCTAAAATCAATGAGGTTGTAGAGAAGCAATTTAAAATTCAATACAGGAAAGGTGAACTTAATAAAGGAAAAAACCTGATCATTTTTGAAATTGCCAAGCGTTATGTGAACAAATTTCTGGACATGGAAATCAACGCGATCTTAAAAGGCGATGTTATCAAATTATTAGCTGTTGAACAAAATGTTGAAACCTTATTGGAGTTTAAAGAGCTTCCATTTCCCTTAAAACTAACCGGCGAAATCGATCGTATCGATGAATGCAATGGCGTAACTCGAATCATCGATTATAAATCGGGTCATGTTTTCCAAAATCAAGTTGAAATTATAAATTGGGAAGACCTCACTTCCGATTACAAAAAATACAGCAAAAGTTTTCAGATCTTGATGTATGCCTTTATTCTGAATAAAGAGAAGGCCTTTCAAGATCCGGTTCAAGCAGGCATTATCTCATTCAAAAATCTTAGTGCCGGCCTACTAAAATATTCGCAAAAAGATAAAATGGGGCCAGGCGCCAAAAAGGATCCATTGATCACAAAGGAGAGCTTTCAATCCTTTGAAACTGAATTAAAAAAATTGATCCTTGAAATATTTGATCCGAAAATCGATTTTATCGAAAAAGAAGTATAAAATTAAAAAGATTCGAAAAACAAAACGCTTCACAACCTTCTTAAGTTCCAAAGCCATACTTTCGTATGGGTTTTCTGATTGATGTGGAGAAGATGGGACTAACTTCGTTGGGCCCAACATTCACACACTTCTGCAAAATCGAAAATTTGCTTCTTTAAACGAAGCAATTATTAATTCATTCAAAAATCAAAAGAAGATCTTTTGTTTTTTTCTGAATAATAGATTTACACTCTGTGTAAATTTTCACTTTGATGTGGAGAAGATGGGACTCGAACCCACGACCTCTTGACTGCCAGTCAAGCGCTCTAGCCAGCTGAGCTACATCCCCTTTTACTATTTTATTTCCCGCATGACCAATACAGGAATTTCGGTAATATATAAATCTTTTTTCAGTATGGTATTTTTTTCCCAAAGTTTTGTAAAAAATCCACGCTTCCTTCTTACAACAACCAATAGATCCGGTTGCAAAGTTTTATAATGTTCTAAAACACCATGATAGGTTGATGGACTTTCGGAAGTGAGGGTATTGTTGATTATAGATGACAAATTTTCTTTTACCTCAAAATCACCTTCCTTATGAAATGGTGTTTTAACCAACAGCAAATCGATCACAGAATTAAACTGATTCTGAATTGTTTTTAATGGCGTTAATGCCTCTTCCTTTTTAATCATAGCCGATTTCATGGCCAGCAATATCTTTGAATATGGCTTAAATGTAAGACCTTCCGGAACAATTAAAGCAGGAAATTTAAGTCGCTTTACAATTTTACCTGAGGTTCTTCCAAGGAAAACCTCGTCCTGAATAGAATTCGTTCTTGGTTCAACAAGAAGCAGATCAACATTTAGGTGCTTACATGCAACTTCTAATGTGTCAACTAATTTACCCTTAAATGTTTTCGCTATGACCTCAATGCCTTTCGTATCTATTTTTGAAATATGGTCATTTAAAAATTTAAGGCTCTCTTTCTCAAGAATGTGATCGATCTTGATCATAGTCCCTGCTTTTGTGTAAACATTATACACCTGAACAACATAAAGTCTTGCACCAAAGGCCTTAGCAAAGTCAACAGCATACTGAAGATGACTTTCTGCATTCTTTGAAGATCCAACCGGAACCAAGATATTCTTCATAATAAATTATTTAAAGCTAAATTTACAATAATCTGGCGCAAAGGTAAGTATTAAAAATGATTCGTAAAGCGACTATTAATGATATTGATTCCATATTGAAAATAACCACGGCTTGTGCTGTTTTAATGATGGAAAATGAAATTTTTCAATGGGATGAGACCTATCCAAATAAGGCGGTATTTGAACGTGATGTTTCAAGAGCTGAATTGTATGTTATCCTTCATGGATCTGACATCTTAGGGTGTATTGCTATTTCAACATTAATCGATAAGGAGTATCTCCCGGTGAGCTGGTTAACTGAAACCGAACGCAATCTTTATATTCATCGCCTGGCCATTCATCCGAAACATCAAGGAAAGGGTCTGGCCAGAGAACTCATGTCCTTTGCAGAAAACTATGGCATAGAAAACAACTATAGCTCGATAAGATTAGATACCTTTTCACAGAATAAAAGAAACCAAAAGTTTTACGAACTTCGCGGCTATAAAAGACTGGAGAATGTCTATTTCCCCAATCAGAGTGTTCATCCCTTTTATTGTTATGAATTAGTTTTGTGAAGGATATAATAAGTTTAAAGAATATCAACAAATTGGCGGTTCCTGCTCTTATATCAGGAATTTCTGAGCCTATACTATCCATTACCGATACGGCGGTTGTTGGAAATATCGATGTAAACGCTACCGAATCTCTGGCTGCCGTAGGAATCGTTGGCGCATTTATTTCAATGCTTATTTGGGTTCTTGGTCAGACACGGTCTGCAATTTCAGCAATTGTTTCCCAATATTTAGGGGCCAATAAAATTGACGAAGTTAAAAACCTGCCGGCTCAGGCCATTTTTATTATTACGTCTTTAAGCATATTGATCATTATAAGCACCTATCCTTTTGCCGAGCAAATCTTCAAACTTTATAATGCCTCCGACCTCATTTTAAATTATAGTGTTGACTATTACCGGATTCGTGTTTTCGGATTTCCATTTACCTTATTCACAATAGCTGTTTTTGGAACATTTCGCGGACTTCAAAATACCTACCATCCAATGCTCATTGCCATTGTGGGTGCGACCGCCAACATTGTCTTAGATTTTGTTTTAGTCTATGGTATTGAGGGCTACATCCCGGCTATGAATATTAAAGGAGCTGCATATGCCAGTGTCATTGCCCAACTGTTAATGGCCACATTTGCTGCCTACTATTTAATCACTAAAACCAACATTCCGCTAAGTCTTAGCTTTCCTTTTAACAAAGAGATCAAAAGTTTTGTGCTGATGATCCTGAACCTGTTTGTACGCACTATTGCATTGAATGTTACTTTATATTATGCCAGCGCCTTTTCTACCAGTTACGGCAAACAATATATTGCTGCATATACAATCGCCATAAATCTTTGGTTTCTTGGCGCCTTTATCATAGATGGATATGCGAGTGCCGGAAATATTTTATCAGGCAGATTATTTGGAGGAAAAAATTATGGCCTGCTTGTCGCGTTGAGTAATAAACTTATTAAGATTGGGATCATGGTCGGCATTGCAATGGCCATTATTGGAGCCTTGTTATATGAGCCGCTTGGCAATTTATTCACCAAAGACCCGGAAGTACTTCGGGAGTTTAATAATATCTTCTGGATCGTTTTGATCATGCAGCCCTTATGTGCGCTTGCCTTTATTTTTGATGGCATTTTTAAAGGCCTGGCTAAAATGAAGACGCTTCGTAACATTTTGCTGTTTGCGACATTTATTGTTTTCGTCCCGGTCTTGTTTTGGTTAGACCATTTAGACTATAAGCTTTATGCCATATTCATTGCATTTACATTTTGGATCATCGCCAGGGGTGCTCCACTTATTATAATATTCAGAAAAATATTTATTCCGCTTTCTCAAAAGGTTTAAATTTGAAGATTCAATATAATAACTAAATATACCTTATGGATATTTTGAACTTTTTTAGTGGCAACGGACTTTTTCTATTGCTGGCTTTAATATTAATTGTGGTTTACATTTATAATCGAATAAAAAGACGCAAATGAGTAAAATTCGAATAACAAAGCAGTTTGCTTTTGAAACTGGCCATGCTCTCTATGGTTACGATGGTAAATGCAAAAATGTACATGGGCACAGTTATAAATTGGATGTCACAGTTATAGGCCATCCTATAGCTGATACTACTCATGTAAAATATGGAATGGTCATCGATTTTAGCGATCTTAAAAAGATCGTAAAAGAAGAGATCGTAAATGTGTTTGACCATGCCACCGTCTTCAATAAAAATACGCCTCATATCGAATTAGCGAATGAGCTGGAAAGTCGGGGTCATAATGTGTTGTTGGTGGATTATCAACCAACCAGTGAAATGATGGTAATTGATTTTGCCGATAAGATCAGCAGGCGGCTTCCGGCGAATATATCACTCTATTCATTAAAACTTCAAGAGACTGCGACCTCTTATGCCGAATGGTATGCTCATGATAATTAATCTTTGTTTATATTTACTTCTCAAATTATGAATATTCCAAACGGGAAAAAAATCTATTTCGCTTCAGACAATCATCTCGGAGCGCCGACCAGAGAAGAATCACTTCCTCGCGAAAAACGGTTTGTGAAATGGTTGGACGAAATAAAAGATGACGCAGCCGCCATTTTTCTGTTGGGTGATCTGTTTGATTTTTGGTTTGAATATACACGTGTTATTCCTAAAGGCTTTTCAAGGACCTTGGGCAAACTAGCCGAAATCACAGACTCCGGTATACCTGTTCACTATTTTGTTGGAAATCATGATCTATGGATGAATGGCTATTTTGAGGAAGAATTAAACATTCCTGTCTATCACAAGCCTGAAGAGTTTATTTTTAATAATACAACTTTTTTAGTAGGACATGGTGATGGTTTAGGGCCGGGAGACAAAGCCTATAAACGGATGAAAAAGGTCTTTACAAATCCGTTTTTCAAGTGGGTCTTTAAATGGCTCCATCCCGATCTAGGTGTAAAATTGGCTATTTATTTTTCTGTAAAGAATAAGCTTATTTCAGGGGAAGATGTAAAGTTTTTAGGAGAAGATAATGAATGGCTCATTCAGTATAGTAAGAAAAAACTTGAAGATAAACACCGTGATTTTTTTGTGTTTGGACACAGACATTTACCCTTAGAAATTGATCTTAAGAACAATTCGAAATACATTAATCTTGGCGATTGGATCACCTATTACACTTATGGCGTTTTTGACGGAGAAACCTTCAAGTTAGAAAACTACAAGTAGGTAAACTACCGCAGTGCAGATCTAATTTATTTTAATATCCCGTAATTTGAGTTGTAAACTGGTCGTCCCATTCCAATAATTTTCATCAATGGAATAGGCCGCTTTAATGCGATTCCCCTCAGATAATAAGTGCAGTTTATGTCCTAAATTAAATCCTATGGCTCCAATCTTTTGAATTCCATTTGTTGTTAGTGTGGCCTTTAAATGCTTTTGATCTTCTCCTACGCCTTTCGCATAACCAGTATCCTTTAAATGAGCAGTCATAAAAACCGGGGTCATGTTTCCCGGACCGAAGGGGGCAAATTGGGATAGTATTCTGTAAAATTTTGGCGTAATAGTATCAAAACCTATTTCTGAATCGATGGAGATTTCAGGAATAAGCATTGATTTATCAATAAGCTCGGTGACGACATTCTCAAATTTTGACTTAAAGTTTTCATAATTGTCGGCCTTTAATGTCAGTCCAGCAGCATATTTATGGCCCCCAAATTGTTCAACATATTCGCTGCAGGCTTCAATGGCTCTATAAACATCAAATCCCTTAACAGAACGCGCCGAAGCGGCCAATTTATCGCCGCTCTTTGTAAAAACGAGGGTTGGCCTATAATAGGTTTCAGTGAGTCGGGAGGCTACAATACCTATAACACCTTTGTGCCAGGAATCGTTATAAACTACGGTCGAAAGGCGATCTTGTTCCTTGTTCTCTTCAATTTGTGCGAGTGCTTCAATGGTGGTTTGTTTATCGGCTTCTCTCCTGGACGTATTGAATTGATCGATCTCTATCGCATATTGAGCCGCCAAATTCAAATCTGTTTCGGTTAGTAAGGTCACTGCATGATTTCCGTGTTTCATTCGGCCGGCAGCATTGATACGCGGAGCAACAATAAAAACTACATCTGTAATTGTAAAATGGTCCTTTTTGGTTTGTTGAAGAATTGCTTTGATCCCTTGTCTTGGAGCGCTATTGATTACTTGCATCCCAAAATAAGTTAGCACACGATTCTCTCCGGTGATGGGGACAATATCAGCAGCAATAGCTGTAGCTACCAGATCGAGATAAGCGGTAAGTGCCTCAATTGAGTCATTTTCAGATCGAGCCAATGCTTGTATCAATTTAAATCCTACCCCACAGCCGCAAAGTTCTTTATAAGGATATTGACAATCCTCGCGTTTAGGGTCAAGAATTGCTACAGCCTCCGGAAGTTTAGCACCCGGCCGATGATGATCACAAATAATAAAATCGATGTTTTTTTCTTTGGCGTAGGCAACCTTATCTATCGCTTTTATTCCACAATCAAGAGCAATGATCAGGGAGAAATCATTATCATCGGCATAATCGATGCCTTGAGTTGAAACCCCATAACCCTCTAAATAGCGATCCGGAATATAGGTTGAAATACGATCTGTCCTGGTTTTTAAAAATGATGACAGCAAGGCGACTGCTGTAGTGCCATCAACGTCATAATCACCATAGACCAAAATGTTTTCGCCTTTCGAAATAGCCAATTCTATACGGTCTACGGCTTCAGCCATGTCTTTCATTAAAAAGGGATCATGAAGATCGTCCAGGCTAGGCCTGAAAAAATGCTTCGCCTGTTCGTAGGTTTCTATACCGCGTTGCACCAGAAGTGAAGCTACCATATCGTCAACCTGAAGCGCGGATTTAAGCGCATCAACTTTCGACTGATCGGGTTTGGGTTTTAGGGTCCAACGCATGTACTAATATAGAAAATATTCTCTAATTAATTCGAATGAAAGTGCACATTTGTTTTTATTTCGGCAAATTGACGAAACATCTCCATCACACCACAATATTTCTCAATAGAAAGATCAACGGCCTTATTTATTTTTCCTTGCGGAAGATCTTCACCATAAAAATGGTAATCAACGGTGACCGCTCGATAATATTTGGGATGCTCATCGGTTAATTCTCCAACTGTATCCATTCTGAAGTCGGAGATTTTTACTTTCATCTTATCCAAAATCGACACAACATCCAAGCCAGAACATCCAGCCAGAGACGCCAGCATCATTGCTTTCGGGCTCAGCCCTGAATTTCTCCCGCCATGTTCCGGCGAGGTATCCATGAGAACGGTTTGGCCATTTGGATTATCGGATTCAAATTGTAAATTCCCTTTCCAATGTGTGGTTACTTTATGTGACATATTATGATTTTTAGTTGTTCAAAAATACTATATCAACAGCATAATTATGAGCTGATGAGTTCTTTTATTTCGCCTCTTAAGATCGGAACAACCTCAGCTTCAAACCAGGGGTTCTTAGTGAACCAAAATCGATTCCTTGGCGACGGATGCGGTAAAGGAAAATAGAACGGCATATAGTTCTTATAATGTCGTACCGTTTCGGTTAAGGTCTTTTTGGCTTCCTTCTTTAAATAATAGTTTTGGGCATACATTCCAATCAAGATCACCATTTTAACCTTAGGCATTTTATTGAGCAATGCTTCATGCCATTCGGGAGCGCATTCAGGCCTGGGAGGCAAATCGCCACTTTTCCCTCGCCCCGGATAGCAAAATCCCATGGGAACAATGGCAAATTTTGTGGTATCGTAAAATTCGTCTGCATCTACATCTAGCCATTTCCTGAGTTGCTTTCCGCTCGCGTCATCCCATGGAATCCCGGAGGCGTGTACTTTGGTTCCCGGCGCTTGCCCGATAATCACAATTTTTGATTCCACATGTCCGGTAACCACTGGTCTAGGCCCTAATGGTAAATGTGATTTACAAATATCACATTGCTGGATACGACTTAAAAGTTTTTGCATTATTTTTTTCCGGCAACAACAATTACTATTTCTCCCTTGGGTGGCTTTTTAGAAAAATGATTTACAACTTCGTCAATCGTTCCTCTTACTGTTTCTTCATAGAGTTTACTCAATTCCCTGGATACAGAAATTCTTCTGTCCGTTCCAAAATAGTCGCCAAAATGACCTAAGGTCTTGAGCAATTTATGAGGGGATTCATAAAAAACCATAGTTCTGGCCTCATCGGCTAGCTCTTTTAGGCGCGTTTGTCGCCCCTTTTTTACCGGAAGAAATCCTTCAAAAACGAACTTATCAATAGGCAATCCCGAATTCACCAGAGCCGGAATTAAAGCTGTTGCACCGGGCAAGCACTCTACATCAATTCCATTTTCAATACATGCTCTTACCAATAAAAACCCTGGGTCAGATATGCCCGGGGTACCTGCATCGCTTATGAGCGCTATAGTCATCCCCGACTTTAGTTTGTCCACAATTGAGTTCACCGTTTTATGCTCGTTATGCATGTGGTGGGACTGCATTGACGTATCAATATTGAAATGCTTTAATAATTTTCCCGAGCTGCGGGTGTCTTCGGCTAAGATAAGATCGGCTTCTGACAGTACATCAATGGCTCTCAGGCTTATGTCTTTGAGATTACCTATTGGTGTTGGAACGAGATAAAGTTTGCCCATCAACTGAAGTAACTACTGAAATTTATCTTCGATAATCTCCAGGAAGCGCTCTTCATATTCTTCCTTGCCTTTCCATTCGTCGTAGTCGGGTTTGATAATCTTTTCAATAAAGTTCAAGGCGTCTTTATAAGAGACTGAGGTACTAAGCTGAGAAAGAACACGTTCGTAGTCTTTACTCTCCCCATTAAATAAATGTTTTATAAAGGCCAGTTTATCATTCAGTCCAATATTGATACTGCCTCCTTTTAATCTGTCATTCAATGATTTTTGAGAATCATCCCCAGTCTTGGCTACAGGTTCAAAAACCGGGATCTCCTGAAAATCGGCCGATAAGTCCTGAAAATCACTCTTAGCTTCTTCTTGATTCGCAGTGACATTTTCAATGATCTCATCAACTTGCTGTGTTTCCTGAGGCATTTGAGCCACAATATCTTTTATCTTTTCCATAACCGGCTCCATGATCTCATCCTCCTCGGTCTCGTCAAGATTGATATAAACCTTATCCTCAACTTCAATGGTGTCGGTCACCTTATTGTTAAACGCCTCGTCTAACATATCAAAAAATGAGGAGTCGCTGCCAATGGTGGGCATATCATCTTCAAAATTATCCTGAGCAAACTTCAAAACCGTTAATTTTTCATACAGTTTTGAAACCTCGTCATACATTTTATTTACATCTTCCTTGCCTTTTAGCTTCAAAATCCGATGCGCAATACTGATTAGTTCAGATTCTAATTTCTTCTTCATAACTTATCCGATTAATTATATTGATTGCTTTTGATTTTTTATAAATTTACGCCACGCCTATACAAACGTAAATAGGGTTGAATTTAGTGTTAAAATTACGAAATGTTTCTTGAAAATACGGTAAATCATAAAGAACAATTTGGATGGATCGAAGTAATCTGCGGCTCCATGTTTTCAGGTAAAACAGAGGAATTGATTCGACGACTAAAACGTGCCAAATTTGCCAAACAACGGGTTGAGATTTTTAAACCCTCTGTTGATAAGCGTTATGATGAAGAGAAAGTAATTTCGCATGACTCTAATGAGATTCGTTCTACGCCTGTGCCTGCCGCTGCCAATATTCCTATTTTGGCCGACGGCTGTGATGTAATCGGTATTGATGAAGCCCAGTTTTTTGATGACGAAATTGTACGCGTTTGTAATGATCTCGCCAACAAAGGTATTCGTGTTATCGTCGCTGGACTCGATATGGATTTTAAAGGAAATCCTTTCGGCCCAATGCCAAATTTGATGGCTACAGCCGAATATGTAACCAAGGTCCATGCCGTATGTACACGGACGGGCAACCTGGCCCAGTACAGCTATCGTAAAGCAAAAAGCAATGACCTGGTTTTTCTTGGCGAAACCGATGAATATGAACCGCTGAGCAGAGCTGCTTTTTTTAAAGCCATGATGCGAGATAAAGTTCGTAATATCAATGTCACGGATGCTCAGGAGGTGAGCTCAAAATCAAAGCGTGCCAATGCCTAAAGCGCAGGAGACCTTAGTTGAAATTAATCTTACAGATTTAAAGCACAATTTTGATTATTTAAAATCAAAAATTAAACCCGACACCAAGTTTTTAGCCGTTGTAAAGGCATTTGCCTATGGCAGCGATGCTATCAAAATTGCTCAGTCCCTTGAATCTTATGGGGTTGATTATTTTGCTGTTGCCTATGTCAAAGAAGGTGTTGCTTTGAGGGATGCCGGAATAAAATCGCCCATCTTGGTGTTGCATCCTCAACCGGTGAATTTCAAGCTGCTTATTGAACGCTGTCTGGAACCCAGTCTCTATTCTGCCAAGGTTTTGAAAGAATTCATCAAAATCGCCGAAAGTGAGAATCAAACCAATTATCCTGTTCATATTAAATTCAACACAGGGCTCAACAGGCTTGGGTTCTGGGAAAATGACATTTCCCATATCATGTCTGAGCTGAATTCAACACAAAGCATAAAGGTGGTTTCTGTTTTTTCACATTTGGCGGCGAGTGAAGATCTTGATGAAAAGGACTTTACACATGCTCAAATTGAAAGTTTTCAAAAGATCAGCGCCGAAATCAATGATCAATTGGACCATGATCCAATGCTTCATTTGTGCAATACATCGGGGATATTGAATTATCCGCAAGCCCATTTGGATATGGTTCGCAGTGGAATTGGTCTATACGGTTTTGGCAATTCGATAAAGGAAAATGAGTTTTTACGTCCAATTGCAACCCTTAAGACCGTAATTTCTCAAATCCACAAGATTGAAAAAGGTGAATCTGTAGGCTACAACCGAGCTTTTATTTCTCCCAATTTTAAAAAAACAGCTACCCTCCCTCTTGGTCATGCAGATGGTTTAGCACGACAATATGGCCATGGTAATGGATTTGTAACTATCAATAATCAAAAGGCTCCCATCATAGGAAATGTGTGTATGGATATGATCATGGTTGATATTTCTCATATCGACTGCAAGGAGGGTGATGAGGTCATTGTTTTTGGCGCTCAATCATCAGCTGAAGATCTCGCAGCACGTATTAATTCTATCTCCTATGAACTTATAACCGCAATTTCTCAGCGCGTTAAAAGGGTATTTGTTAATTAATATTTTCTGGAAGTTCTGAGCATCAAACATTTTTCATTATTTTAGGCTCGTATTAACTAATAAACATTAACTATTATGCTTAAAGAATTTAAGAATTTTATCATGACCGGTAATGTCATCGAATTTGCCGTTGCGGTCATTCTGGCAGGAGCTGTTGGACTCGTTGTAAACGGATTTGTTAACGACATTGTCATGCCTCTTGTTGGTCATTTTGCCGGTGGAATGGATTTCGCCAGCTTGAAAGTAGTGCTTACTGAAGCTGTTACTGATGCCGAAGGAAATGTCACTACTCCCGAAAATGCTATTCGTTGGGGAGCTTGGGTCAATACAATTATGAATTTGATTATTGTTGGATTTGTATTGTTTATGATCGTTAAGGCCTATAACAAAACTAAAAAACCACCTGAGCCAGAAGCTCCAGCTGGACCATCTGATAATGAGTTATTAACTGAAATCAGAGACGCGCTTAAGAACAGATAATTGTTTTAGCCGCTGCGCTACATATTTTTATAAGTAAACCACCTCAAAAGCATTGAGGTGGTTTTTTTATTGGAATTAAATTTTTAAATCTGATATAATCTTTACTTTTGCTATTGAAATTTTCTAAGTGATGAAATTAGCTGTAGTTGGTGCAACCGGAATGGTTGGAAATGTAATGTTGAAAGTTCTGGAAGAACGTGAATTCCCCTTTGATGAACTTCTTTTAGTGGCTTCAGAACGTTCGGTCGGAAAAACCATTACATACAACAATAATACCTATGAGATCATTGGGCTTGAGGACGCAGTTGCTGCCGCACCCGATATTGCGCTATTTTCAGCCGGCGGGGAAACTTCAAAGGAGTGGGCTCCAAAATTTGCCGAAAAAGGAACGGTCGTTATTGATAACTCATCGGCCTGGCGGATGGATCCAGACAAAAAGCTTGTGGTCCCTGAAATTAACGCAGATCAATTGACCAAAAGCGACAAGATCATTGCCAATCCTAATTGCTCCACTATACAAATGGTCATGGCCTTAGCGCCACTACATGAGATTTATAAAATAAAAAGATTAGTCATCTCAACCTACCAATCCATAACTGGAACTGGCGTAAAGGCAGTGAAACAACTTGAAAATGAATTTGAAGGTAAGTCAGGAGAAATGGCCTATCCATATCCTATTCATATGAATGCGCTTCCACATTGTGACGTATTTGAAGACAATGGATATACCAGGGAAGAAATGAAGCTTGTGAGAGAAACTCAAAAGATCCTTGACGACCGCACCATAGCTATAACCGCCACTGCGGTAAGAATTCCTACCTCAGGAGGACATAGCGAATCAGTCAATGTGGAATTTGATAAAGATTTCGACTTGAATGACGTTCGAAACATCCTGCAAAATACTGACGGTGTCACAGTTCAGGATAATCCGGATGTCAATATTTATCCCATGCCAATATATGCGAATGGTAAAGACGATGTATTTGTTGGAAGAATACGACGCGACGGTTCTCAGCCTAACAGCCTAAATATGTGGATTGTAAGTGATAATTTAAGAAAAGGTGCTGCTACAAACGCGATACAAATTGCCGAATATTTATTGGCGAATCAAATGGTGTAAATTACTCTTTATCGAGATT
The DNA here is from genome assembly GCA_013001965.1 of Flavobacteriaceae bacterium. Taxonomy (GTDB): domain Bacteria; phylum Bacteroidota; class Bacteroidia; order Flavobacteriales; family Flavobacteriaceae; genus JABDLA01. The sequence continues at coordinate 33,590 of JABDLA010000145.1, forward strand.
TCTAAAAATAGTTCGCATCTCAAAGGAAAAAAAGGCATTACAACTAATTAATTATTAGGGCCTTTGTACTTTTCCCTATCTTAGATCACCAAATTTTTCTATAAATGATAAAAAAGTACACTTTGCTGTTGTGGACTATTTGTTCTGTGGTGATTGTTTCTTGCTCTGGAGATGAGGACTATACTTCAATAGATGAACCTGTACTTATATCCCCCGTTAATTTTGATATTAACAGCGTGCCTTATCAAACCTTATCAGAATATAATTTTTACGAAGGCGATGCTTCTGCTTTGGAGCCGGTCTATGGCCTGGTGCCCTATACGCTGGCAAATACCTTATTTTCGGATTATTCCAAAAAGAAGCGCTTTATCTGGATGCCTTCTAATGTTAAGGCAACTTATGATGGTGATCATTCGCCTTTAAATTTTCCTGTTGGGACGATCTTGATTAAGAATTTCTATTATGATAATGTGCTCCCTTCCGGAGATACAAGGGTTATCGAGACTCGCTTGATGATCAGAAAAGATGAGGGCTGGATATTTGCGAATTATGTCTGGAATGAAGGACAAACGGATGCTACGCTGGATATGAGCGGTAGTTTTACTGCATTTGACTGGGAAGAAAATGGAGAGACTAAAAGCGTTAATTACAGAATACCGGCAGGCCCCGAGTGCCACACCTGTCATAAATCGGGAGAAATTCCAATTCCAATCGGACCTAAACCAAGAAATTTAAATCTTACTTATAGTTTTGAAGATGGTGTAAAAAACCAGCTTCAGAAATTGATCGATATGAATTATCTGGAAGATAATTTACCTTCCGATATTCAGACAATGGTCAAATGGGATGACACATCACAACCGCTTCATGAAAGAGTGCGTTCATATGTTGATGTTAATTGTGCCCATTGCCATATGGAAGAAGCGCATTGTGCTTATCGACCAATTCGATTTAATTATGATTCAACAGATGAAGATGTGAATCTTGGAATTTGTGTTGAACCTGATACCAATTTAGGCCAGGGATTGACGCATATTGTAAGCCCATCGCATTTTTTGAGATCAGTGATGTACTATAGAATTAATTCTACCGACGAATCTGTAAGGATGCCATTGTTAGGTAGAACCTTAGTACACGAGGAGGGCGTCCAGCTTGTTTATGACTGGATCGAATCCTTACAAATGACTTGTGAATAAAAACCAAAAATATTATAGATCAAAAAATAACATTATGAAGAAAATAATACTTTTTATTTCCGCTCTTTTGATATCGTCAGTGGGAATACAGGCACAATCAAGTTCTGACACTTGTGCAGATGCATCAACAGCATCACCAATCACAACTTCAGGTGTCTATTCTGTTGCCATAATTGATGGGTCGGAAATTCCGGATCCTATTTGTGCCGAAGCAGGTGCTGGTGCCACAAATGGTGAATGGTATAGATATACACCATCAATCTCAGAATATGTCACTGTTACATCCGATCTTCCTGCAAACAATGGACAAGATACACGCTTCCACGTCTATTCAGGTAGTTGTGGCAGTTTAGTATGTATTGGAGGTGATGATGATTCTGGTGCAGGTTTTTTATCTGAAGGCGGATTTGATGCGGTTTCAGGAGAAACCTACTATATCGCCTGGGATAACAGATGGGAGGATAATGGTTTCGACTGGGAGCTTATTGAAGGCACCCCTCCACCTCCACCTCCACCGGTCACCTTTACAAGTCAATCGGTTTCAGCCTCCGGCTCAGATCGTGCCGTTGTTGATATGAATAATGATGGATTGGATGACCTCGTATCGGTTACAGCAACAAACATTAATATTAATTATCAGAAATTATCCGGTGGATTCGATTCTGTCAATATTGGAACCACTGAAGCCGATAACACCCCGTCCTGGAGTCTTGCTGCAGGAGATATCGATAACAACGGTTATAATGACCTTCTTTATGGCGGCGGAAGTGGCGTAACATTTATGATTGCCAATTCTGACGGAACTGCGTTTACTGAAAGCTCAGGTTCCACCTATGTGTTTTCACAGCGCTCTAATTTCGTTGATTTTAATAATGATGGTATGCTTGACGCCTTTGTATGTCATGATGTTGCACCTTCTGTTTTTTACACCAATTCCGGTGGAACCGTCGGTCCTGAACCAACCTTTACCTTAGGACATACCAATGGTGGTAATTATGGGTCTGTTTGGATCGATTATGACAATGATAAGGACATGGACTTGTTCATCGCAAAATGTCGCGGTGGAAATGTATCACATAAATGGAATGAGTTATGGGAAAATGATGGGTCCGGTAATTTTATTAATGTAGCCGATGGTTTCGGCTACTATGGCCCTCCACACAATAATGATTCCAATTTAGGCGACCCAATTCAAACCTGGTCTTCTGCCTGGGCAGATTTTGACAATGATGGTGATATGGATGTATATGTTGGTGCCAGTTCTGGTTCTGACGGTAGCCATAAGGTTATGCGTAATAATGGAGACAAAACATTTACTGATATTACAGCTTCCGCTGGTGTTGATATTCCGTCTGCACCTTTTGGGATTGAAAATGCTCCTGGAGATTTTGATAATGACGGCTATGTTGACATTTTAACAAATGGTAATATCTTATTCAATAATGGTGATTTTACCTTTTCATTACACAGTACCGGAATGCCTCCGAGCGGCCCGATAGGTGATGTGAATAATGATGGGTTTCTGGATGTTTTCAATGGAAATCTCAGGATAAACGACGGAAATACCAATAATTGGCTGAAGGTCTGTTTAACAGGTGATGGCGGAGCAGGTAATACGAACAGAAATGGTATTGGTGCACGTGTCCAAATTACAAGCCCTGGCTTAGGAACTCAAATTAGAGATATCAGAAGCGGGGAAGGATTTAGATATATGAGCAGTTTAAATGCGCATTTCGGACTTGGTTCAGACGCTTCAATTGGAACTATTACAGTTTACTGGCCATCTGGAACTGTAGACGTGATTGTAAATCCGGCAATTAATTCTCAGGTCTGTATCAATGAAGGTGAAACTTTAAGCCTTGAGCAGTCTATAGTTAATGACTTAATCTTGTATCCAAACCCGACCAAAGATGTTCTTAATCTCAATGCAACCTATGGTTTTGATAATGCCATCTTTTCGGTATTTGATATGAATGGAAGACGGGTAATGAATAGCCGTTTCGAATCTAATGTCATTGATGTTTCACAATTGAGTGCCGGTAATTACATTTTAAGAATCCTGGATGACGGACTTATGAAGTCTCAAAAATTTATAAAGCGATAAATAATTAATCCATATAATACTTAAAAAGCCTTCAGAAATTGAAGGCTTTTTTATTTTAATATTCTAAATGACAATCCAAATCCCTAGTTGTTCTTAAGTATGGCTTTGGCGGAAAGATAGCCCGGCATGCAGGTAATACCGCCTCCAGGGTGTGATCCGCTTCCGCATAAATACAATCCGGAAAGTGGTGTTTTATAGTTTGCGCAGGAAGGAATAGGTCTTGTGATCAATTGATCAATGGCATGCTCTCCATGAAAAATATGCCCGAAGGACAACCCATATCTATTTTCAAGGTCAACCGGAGATAGTACTTCTGTTGCCACGATGCTATTAGAAAGGTCCGCACTATATAATTCAAGTGTTCTCAGTGTTGCATTCAACAGTTCTTTTTTTGTTTCAGCAGACCAGCCTTGATCAAAATGGTGGGGTGCAAAATGAACAAGTACGGAGGCCACTGAATGTCCGCTTGGTATCTCAGAATCATCATGAGAAGAAAGGTGAATATCCAGAACTGGCTCTTTTGAGAATTCCCGGTATTTAACCGAATCAAAAGCGCGCTCCATCTCATCAAAGGAATTCCCTGTTCTCACGAATTTCATTTCGGTTTCCCCATTTAATACAATCTTTGTATTCAATGCAATATTAACCTTGGCCGTTGTTCCACGGGTTCTATAGTTCTTTATGCCATTTTCAAGATGGAAATCCAGCTGATTGGGCAATAAAAATTCATAAAATGTCCGTCTTGGTGTACATGATGATACCACAATTGAAGCTGCGATCATTTCACCACTTTCCAGTTGAACTCCTGTAACCATTCGGTCGTCATCCAATAGAATTCTATTTACTTCCGAATTGGTTTTTATATCAACTCCCGAAGCTTCCGAAGCTTTTTTTAGTGCTGAAATCAAACTTTCAGGCCCACCGTTTATTGTTGTTTGGGCAGCGCATTCATGAAGCAGCAGGTTTAAGGTCGTATATGAGGACCAGGGGCCTGTATATGATCCAAATATGGCCGGAGCAGCAATCCCTGCCTTAATGAAGTCGGTCTCGAATTTCTCATTTAAAAAATCAGCAACGCTCATCGGAGCCACCTTCAGGAATTCAAGCATGGTTTTTTTGCCTAACTTTTTTAGAGCTATTCCTTTTTTAGCCAATTGCCATAATTGGCCCGTTCCTAAATTCATTAAATCGGGAGGCGATTCATCCATAAGTTTATTGATGAATGGGCTTATTTTATTAATAAATGCCCGATATTCCCGATAAGCCTCTGCATCTTTTTGAGAAAATTTAGCAATTTCTGAGACAGCCATTTCCAAATCAGAAGAGAGATGCAGCACTTCCTTGTTCTTTCCTAATATGGATACTAAAGGTCTGGAGGTCTTAAATGAAAGTCCATAGGTCTCCAGTTTAAGTTCTTTGATGACTTTATGTCTAACTTCAGAGGTGTCATGTAATAACCCTATTGTAGAATAGCCCGGCGAAAATTCTTCACCTGCAGCAATTCCGCCGAGGATGTCCCTTTTTTCAAGAAGAAGCACGCTTTTGCCGCCTTTAGCCAACAGGGTTGCGGCGGTCAATCCGTTGTGCCCTCCTCCAATTACAACTATATCGTAGTCCTTGTTCATATTATCTGGCATTAAACTGCTCTTGCATTTAACATGGTTTTGGCGCATAATTCGCCGCTTGCGCCCATTATGCCACCTCCCGGATGCGTCCCTGAGCCACACATCCATAATTTAGGTACTGAAGTTTTATATTTCGAAAAATCAGCAAGCGGGCGTTGGAATAATAATTGTTCAAGGCTTAATTCGCCGTGAAAAATATTGCCTTCTGTAAGTCCCATTTTCTGTTCAAGATCCCATGGCGTAAGCACCTGTTTATAAAGTATCTTTTCCCTAAGTCCGGGAATATACTCGGCCATTGTGTCTATCACCGTGTCTCCAAACGCATCTCTATATTTTGGCCAGTTTTCGGCACCTTCTTTTATATGATAAGGTGCATACTGCACAAAACAGGAGAGGATGTGCTTTCCGGGTGGTGCTAAGCTTGGATCCGTAAGTGTTGGAATAACAGCGTTGATATACGGGCGCGTTGAAAACTCTCCATATTTAGCCTGATCGAACGCTTTTTCAAGGTAATCGATACTTGGTGCGATCGCGATATCACCCCTAATATGATCACCATCTCCGGGACGGCAACTGAATTCCGGAACACTGTCCAGTGCCAGGTTAACCTTTCCTGAACTTCCCCTCATTTTAAACCGCTTTATTTCCTTTACGACTTCGGCATCTAACCGGTCTTCGCCAACCAATCTTAAATAGGTCCGATTTGGATCTAAATTGGAAATGACCGTTTTCGACAGGATCTCATCCCCATTATCCAATACTACTCCTGTGGCCTTTCCATTTTTTATAAGCACTTCCTTTACGCCCGCTTCAGTTCTTATTTCGGCACCAAAGCGCATCGCCGATCGCGCACAAGCCATGCTAATGCCTCCTGTTCCTCCTTTTGAAAATCCCCATGAGCGAAACTGGCCGTCAAGCTGTCCCATATAATGGTGTAATAAAACATAGGCTGTCCCGGGAGATCTCACCCCTTGAAAAGTCCCGATAATTCCACTTACCGACATTGGTGCTTTAAGAGTTTCCGATTCAAACCATTGATCCAGAAAATCCAAAGCACTCATCGTAACTAATTTTGTGTTCAGATGTAATAGGTCGGGGCCTAAGCCCTTAAAGGTTCGGCCTAATCGCAAAAGATTGGCAAGCTCTTTCGGATTGATTGATGTGATATCGGGAGCAGGATGATCAATAACAGCTTTGGCGAGTTTACCCATGTGCGACATCACCCGACCGAATTCGGGATAGACCTCGGCATCTTTCTTACTGAATCGCGAAATCTCCCGTCTCGAGCGATTTGAATCTGCCCAGCGCGCTAATGAATCGCCATTTGGTAAAGGTAAAAAAGAACAGTCCATTGGAATGACTTCATAGCCATGTTTAGCTAATTCCAGTTCTCTAATAATGTGTGGCCTGAACAAGCTCACTACATAGGAGGCGACTGAAAAGGTAAATCCAGGATGCATTTCTTCGGAAACTGCAGCACCACCAAGAACATGTCTTTTCTCAAGCACAAGAACATCACGGCCGGCCTTTGCCAAATAAGCAGCACAGATCAAGCCATTATGGCCGCCTCCAATAATTATTGCATCGTATTTCTTGCTCATGATTGCCCGCTTTTTGGGTTTGATGTTTTTCGTTCCGGGTTAAAAAACTGAGGTTTCTGCACAGTGGCAGTAACTGTATGGCGCTTGTGCTCAACAGTCATTTCTATTTGAAGTTCGCTTCCAATACGCTCATATTCTTTCTCCACAGTGGCCAACGCAATATTTTTTTTCAAGATTGGTGACCATGTGCCGCTTGTTGCATAACCTGCTTGAACTAATTTATTCTTTTCAGTATAAATTGGAATTGATTTCCTCCAGGAATGACTTCCAATTTCGGGAGGAAGACCACATTTATTATACAAGGCTTCGATTTCAGACCAATTGATATCTAATCCAACAATTGCCCATTGCGCACCTCTTTCTTTTTCTGCCTTTAATGCGGCTTGTCCATTAAATGGAGCACGGTCGAGATCTACTGTCCATCCCAATGCAAGTTCATAAGGTGTAGACATTCTATCGTCGATCAACGCATGCAATGCATTATAATAGTCGACATCCTTCAAAATCAATCCTGCTTCAATGCGGGCAACATCCAAAGCGTCCAGTCCGGCCGGCCGAATATCATAATTTTTTCCTGCCAACATTATGGCGTCCCATAATTTTAAGGCATGTTCGTTCTCACACCAGAGCTCGTAACCAAGGTCTCCCGTGAATCCGGTTCTGGAAATATGCATTTTAAAACCGTCGGCATTTACTTCCTGAGTTGCAAAGAACTTGAAGTTGTCCATATCAGCATTACAAATCTGCTTGATAATCTCCCGCGAAGTTGGCCCTTGCAGGGCCAGACCAGCAATTTGATCGGACACATCGGTCAATACAACATCATAGCCACGTAAAAATCTTGAAAACCATGAATAACTTGGATCGGCTGAGGTTACGAAAAATTCATTTTCTGCCCTTCGCATAACAGTACCGTCATCAATGACCTTTCCTTGATCTGTGCACCAACAGCAATAAGAGACTCTGCCAACATTTAATTTCGAAATATCTTTTACCATGATCCGGGAGAGGAACGCCGCTGCATCAGGGCCTTTAATGCTGTATTTAAATAAGGGGCTTACATCCAATAGTCCCGCTGAATTTCGAAATGCAAAATATTCAGGCTCATGATGCGTCTCATAGGAGCTGACCGCATAATATCCAGCCCATTCTTTCCAGAACATACTGTTGCAGAGTGCAAGAGTTCTTGGAAAAAAGGGTGTTTTAATTGGCATGCTGAATCGATTTAATTGGCGGTATTCGTTTTCATATGAATACCCGAATACTGATTTCTATGAAGCAAATTGGTGAAATGGGATTGGAAGCAATAGGGTGTATACCTATAAGCCGGGAATGAGAACCCAGGGCATTTGATTGGTTTTATAGATCCATTTGTTCAACATTGGATAAATGTACAATTTAAATGGACAAAAAAAAACTCCGATTGTTGATCGGAGTTTTTATTTATTCTGATAGCTGTTCTTCCATCTCGAAATCTTCCATAAACTTGGTCGTATAGTTTCCAGCCAGATAATCAGGATGGTCCATAAGCTGCCTGTGGAATGGAATAGTCGTTTTAATGCCTTCTATAACAAATTCATCCAACGCGCGTTTCATTTTATTTATGGCCTCCTCCCTGGTTTGTGCCGTGGTTATCAATTTCGCGATCATCGAATCGTAATTTGGCGGTATGGTATAACCTGCATATACATGAGTATCCAGACGCACACCATGACCTCCAGGCGCATGCAAGGTTGTAATTCTTCCCGGTGAAGGGCGGAATTCATTGTAAGGGTCTTCAGCATTGATTCGGCATTCGATGGAATGCAAATTAGGCGTATAATTCTTACCTGAAATCGGTACGCCTGCCGCCACAAGAATTTGTTCGCGTATGAGATCGAAATCGATCACTTGCTCCGTAATAGGATGCTCTACCTGGATACGTGTATTCATTTCCATAAAGTAGAAGTTCTTATGCTTGTCTACCAGGAATTCAACAGTTCCGGCACCTTCGTATTTAATATACTCGGCAGCTTTCACCGCAGCGTCACCCATTTTTTTTCGCAAGGCACTGGTCATAAATGGTGAAGGCACTTCTTCTGTAAGCTTTTGATGTCTTCTTTGAATTGAGCAGTCTCTTTCAGACAAGTGACAGGCTTTGCCGGAAGAATCTCCAACGATTTGAATTTCGATATGTCTTGGTTCTTCGATCAACTTCTCCATGTACATGTCATCATTTCCAAAGGCTGCCTTGGATTCCTGTCTCGCCGAATCCCATGCATCCTTAAGGTCTTTTGGCTTCCAAACGGCACGCATGCCCTTTCCTCCACCTCCTGCTGTAGCCTTAAGCATTACAGGATAACCCGTTTCTTCAGCTATTTTCTCACAAGACTCAAAATCTTCAATGATGCCATCACTTCCGGGCACACAAGGCACCCCTGCCGCTTTCATGGTTGACTTTGCCGAGGCTTTGTCTCCCATTCTGTCGATCATTTCAGGGGAAGCGCCAATGAATTTTATACCGTGTTCGTCACATATTTTCGAAAACTTAGCGTTTTCAGATAGGAATCCATAACCCGGATGAATTGCATCTGCATTGGTTATTTCTGCAGCGGCTATGATATTGGAAATTTTCAAGTATGATTCATGGCTTGGTGCCGGACCGATGCAAACGGCTTCATCGGCAAACTTTACATGCAAGCTCTCTTCGTCGACCGTAGAATATACAGCGACTGTTTTTATACCCATTTCCTTACAGGTTCTAATAACACGCAGTGCTATTTCTCCTCTATTAGCTATTAGTATTTTTTTGAACATAAATTCTTCAAATTATCAACATTCAACAAACTTACTCAAACAGTATTAAGAAAGAGTTCATTTAATAAATGTCGCTTTCTATAATTAAGATGGGTCTACTAAAAATAAAGGTTGGTCAAATTCAACCGGAGAAGAGTCGTCAACTAAAACTTTAACGATCTTACCTGACACCTCCGACTCAATTTCATTGAAGAGCTTCATGGCTTCAATAACGCAAAGCACATCGCCTTCACCAATACTGTCGCCAACTTCAACGAAAGGTGGCTTATCGGGTGAAGGTTTGCGATAAAATGTACCAATGATTGGTGACTTAATGGTGATATATTTTGAATCTTCTTTTGCAGTGTCGGTGGATTCGGCCTGAACCGGAATTTCTTGCACTTCTTGATTTACAATGGTTTGAGCAGGTGCGGGAATCTGAACATCTACTGGAAGATGCTGAACTACGGTGGGCTCGGATTGCGATCCCGTTTTGATGGTGATCTTTATATCTCCCATCTCAAGTTTAACCTCACTTGCGCCAGATTTAGCCACAAATTTGATTAAATTTTGAATCTCCTTTAATTCCATATTGTAATTATTTAGTTAGTTTGATTAGGCGTTATAGGCCCATTTTAAATATATTGAGCCCCATGTAAACCCGCCTCCAAAGGCCGCAAATATTAATTTATCTCCTTTTTTTAGTTGGGTTTCATAGTCGTTTAATAATAATGGTATGGTAGCTGAAGTTGTATTGCCATATTTATGAATATTCATCATCACCTTATCTTCCTCCAGTTCAATTCTTCCTGCCGTGGCGTCAATAATACGTTTATTCGCTTGGTGAGCCACTAACCAGTCAACATCTTCTTTTGACAGCTTGTTACGGTCTAATATTTTTTGTGTCACATCGGCCATATTAAATACAGCATTTTTAAATACGGTGCGGCCATCCTGGAATACAAAATGCTCCTTGTTTTCTAAAGCTTCCGCCGTAATTGGATATGACGATCCCCCGTAAGTTGCGCGCAGAAATTCTCTTCCGCTTCCGTCACTTCTTAAATATTCATCCTGAAGCCCTAAATTTTCATCATTGGGTTCAAATAAAACCGCTCCGGCACCATCGCCAAAAATGATACAAGTTGCACGGTCTTCATAATTTATCATCGATGAATTTTTATCCGCGCCAATTAATAAGACTTTTTTATATCGGCCGGATTCAATATATCTGGCAGCGACTGACATTCCATATAAAAAACTAGAACAGGCTGCTTCCACATCGAAAGAAAATGCATTGGTGGCACCAATTTCAGTGGCCGTATAGGCTGAAGTCGATGCAGCCTTCATATCTGGTGTTGCTGTTGCAACGATAACCAATTCGATCTCTTTGGGATCAACACCTTTTTTAGCGATCAGGTCGTTAGCTGCTTGTATGGCAAGATAAGAAGAGCCTTTGCCAACATCTTTGAGGATTCTTCGCTCCTTTATTCCTGTTCGAGTGGTTATCCATTCGTCATTAGTATCAACCATAGTTTCCAAAATTTGGTTGGTCAAAACATATTCAGGAACATATCCACCTACTGCGGTTATTGCAGCTGTAATTTCGCTCATAATTAGTTTAGTATTTGTCAAAAAATGGCCAAAAATGGCCAAAAAATGAGGAAAACTCAACCAAAATACTACTTTTTGACAAAATTTCGTGCAAATTAAGTTGTTTTTGACTGATAGAAAAATATATCATAAAAAAAACGCCCACAATGGAGCGTTATCTTATATGCGCGCATAGTAATTATGCTGCGTTTTCGTCTGCCGTCGAATCGATTAGCACTTGCCCTCTATAGTACAATTTACCCTCGTGCCAGTGTGCTCTATGATAAAGGTGAGCCTCTCCGGTAGTTGGGCAAGTGGCAATTTGCGGAACAGCGGCTTTGTAATGCGTTCGTCTTTTATCTCTTCTCGTTTTCGAGATCTTTCTTTTAGGATGTGCCATTTTTCAAATTATTTATCCGTTAACAACTTCTTTAATGTATTCCATCGAGGATCAATGTCCTCCTTATCTTTATTCATTTCTTTAGGGCTCAATTCATCTAATTTCTTGAGTACATCTGAATTTAAAGTTCCATCGGACACGCCCGGATGGATTCTTTTGGTTGGAACCGAAAGAACTATAAGTTCATAAATGTATTGTGCTACATTGAGTTCATATTCCGAATGAGGAAGAATTAAAATTTCTTCATTATCGTCATTATATGCCTCGCCAAACTTCACAATGAGCTCAATGCTATTGTTGATCGCCTGGTCAAAAGGTTCATTTGTAAGATCGCAATTAACATTGACAGTCCCCGATGCCACAAACTTAAACTCAAGCAAAGTAGTTTTCTTTTCTAATTCTACTTTGATCTTGACATCTGTGTCATTGAATTCATCATACTCAAAAATGTTAAAGAACTTTTTCCCTATACTATACTCAAAAAAATGTGTTCCTTCCTTTAATCCAACAAATTGAATTGTATACTCCTTCAGTGGCTTCATTATCACATTAGTTTCGAGCGTGCAAATATAAAAAAATATATTAAGCTGAAGGCTGTAATGTGTGTTTTTTTAATTCAATTTACCCGGTTACTTTCTCAAGCTTGTTCTTGCGCAATTCCTTATATAGTGTCCTATTCTTGAAAATTTGTAGACCTGAAAAAAGCGCTTCCTTAAATGAATTGGTATCAGCTTTTCCCTGTCCGGCGATTTCGAAAGCGGTACCATGGTCAGGGGAGGTTCTAATTTTGTCTAAACCAGCGGTAAAATTAACACCCTGGCCAAATGAAAGGGTTTTGAAGGGGATCAATCCCTGATCATGATAAGCGGCAAGGATTGCATCAAAGTTTTTATAGCCATCGGAGCCGAAAAAACTATCGGCTGAGTACGGCCCGAAAACCAGTTTGCCTTCATCTTTTAACTTCTGAATGGTTGGCCTTAAAATAGTATCGTCCTCTGATCCTATGACCCCATTATCACCGGTATGTGGGTTGATTCCTAATACGGCGATTTTTGGTTTTTGAATTCCGAAGTCCTGAATTAAGGTATTATTTATGGTTTCAATTTTTGAGGCGATAAGCTCTTCCGAAATATTATCAGCGATATCTTTAACCGGAATATGATCGGTCAACAGACCAACCTTTAGGCCTTCTGTAATCATAAACATGAGGCTTTCACCTTCGAGTTCCTGATTTAAATAGTCGGTATGTCCAGGAAAATTGAAGTCTTCAGATTGAATATTCGACTTGTTTATCGGTGCTGTTAGCAATATATCCACATTACCTTCTTTTAGGGCTTTAGTAGCAGCTTTGAACGATCTGATGGCATAATCTCCAATTTTTTTGTCCTCCTGTCCGAAATTAATATCAACGTTCTCCTTCCAAATATTTACAACATTCACCTTTCCATTTAAAACTTTGTCGGCTCCGTGAATCCCATTAAATTTAATATCGCTATTAAAATGATTTTTAAGAAAGCTAATGGTTTTTGCTGACGCAAAAATAACCGGCGTACAGAAATCCAGCATTCTTGAGTCCTCAAAGGTTTTAATTACCAATTCACCGCCAATGCCGTTAAGATCGCCTATGGATATTCCAACTTTTATTTTTTCTTCTTTATGCATCCGGATTGAATGGTTTTGTTTGTAATTTTACATGCAAATTTAACCAAATAAACAGAGATAAAAATGTTTACAGGAATTATTGAAGATGTAGGTGTGGTCGTCGCTTTAAAACAGGAGCTGGAAAATCTGCATCTTACAATAAATTGCGGTTTCACAAATGAACTCAAGGTTGATCAAAGCGTTTCACACAATGGGGTTTGTTTAACGGTTGTTGATGTCGGGAAGGACGGCTATAAAGTAACGGCCATACAGGAATCCCTGGAGCGTTCAAATCTTGGGAATCTTAAGCCCGGTGATCCGGTCAATCTGGAGCGCGGGTTAAAGTTGGGGGATCGCTTAGATGGCCATATTGTTCAGGGCCATGTTGATCAAACTGCAGAATGTATTGATATTAAAGAAGTTGATGGCAGCTGGATATTTTCATTTAATTATGATCCGTCCTTAGGAAATATCACTATTCCAAAAGGATCGATCACTATAAATGGCGTTAGCCTGACGATAGTTGACTCAAATTCAAGTGCGTTTAGTGTTGCCATAATTCCGTTTACTTTTGAACATACAACATTCAAAAACCTCAAAATAGGCAGTATTGTAAATTTAGAATTTGATGTTATTGGAAAATATGTGGCAAGAATTCAGCAGTCGCAGAATAACAACTAACCGGATTTCCTTAAAGCTAAGGTCTTATAGATCCCATAAATTAATCCTGCAATTAATAGCAAAAGAATTGGCCCGTCTACAGGTAAACCTGGCGGTGGTGGCGGCATTGGCGGCGGTGGATTACCTTGCGCCATAGCCACTGTGCTCATTAATGAAAATAAAGCTGAGGCTAAGATCATTTTGGTAAAAATCTTCATTTTAGGCAGTAAATGTATGAAAAAAAGCAAGTTAACAAAACAAATTTGATAAAAAATTATCCTTGAAATGCAAAAAACATCGATAAAATGCAGCTTTTTTAGGCCTTTGTGAGGGAAGTATGAGCCAAAAAAGCCACTTTTACTCTAGCAAATATATGTTATTCACCTTAATAAACGCAAATATGCGTTTTTAATTATTCAAAACTTCGTCCTTTTGCATGGTTTTACCGTCATAGCTCAGCTTAAACCAAAAGCACTACCCTATTAGTCCCAGGTCATCAGATCAGAATCATTAACCTTTTTCTTAAGAGATTTCATGGCTTCCTCAAATGCGCCAATTTCCGCATTCACTTTCGCAATCTTTTTCTTTACATGGCCAAACCTGATTTCGGAGTTATTGTCAACCTGTGACATCGGATTAAAATAATACATCGCAACCGATAATAATTGGGATCTCAAATCTGGTGTTGTATCAAACAATCCCTTTAAATTCCTTGGAATTATTTTATATTTAAGTTCTTCAGCCTGAGCCGATAATTTAGCATGCTCTTCCTTCAATGCTTCATCCTTTTCCACAAATGGCTTAACTTGTTTCAACGATTTAATTGCTCCTTCTACCTTTTTATAGGTCCCCATGAGCATATCGGCGCTTTTATTAAACGTCACTTTCCGTTCTATATTGGTTTTAAAATCTTCATCAGAAACCGGCGTTTTAGGATCTTTCAGCACAGTAATGGTTTTTGAATCGCTGTTTTCTCCAATCTTTGCAGTAACTGTGTAATCGCCATAAAATACATTGGCTCCTCCCATCAAAAACATGGAGAATAAATCAGGTTTGCCCGGAACCATACTTCCCCTGGTTTTCAGATCCCACATAACTCTGTTCACACCTGGTTTTGCCATGGTTTTTATTTCTCGAACCACTTCTCCATCAGCGTTACTGATCTCAATAATAACTCCATCCTTTTTAGTGCCCTCTTTGGCATAATAATTCATTATGGCTCCCATTTCCCTGTTTTTTCCTGCGAAGGATTCAGAAGCTCCGCCAAAAAATTCAGGGAATCCAACCACGCCAAGATAGGCATCAGCCGGTTCAAACATATGAACGGCTTTGTCTTTAATAGCCATATTCGTCGCCAATGCACGCAATGGTCTGATGTCGTCCAGAATCCATATAGATCGTCCAAAGGTCCCCACAACCAGGTCATGTTCTCTGGGTTGAATGACCATATCTTTAACCGAAACTGTTGGAAAGTCCTTCTTCCATTGCTGCCAGTTTTTTGCCCCATCAAGTGAGAAGTATAGGCCAAATTCCGTGCCTACGAACATCAAATTCGGTTGAATAGGATCTTGGACAAAACTCAAAGCAAATCCCCAAACATCATTCTGATCTACGATGCGTTCCCAGGATTTTCCATAATCTCTGGTTCTGTATACATAAGGCGTCCAGTTATCGCGTCGATGATCTTCAATGACAGCAAAGGCTTCTCCATTATTATGCTTCGAATGTTTGATCTGGGCAACCCACGAATTGGCCGGCACGCCCTTAATATTGCCGCCAACATTAGTCCACGTATTTCCTCCATCTCTGGTAATCTGAACATTACCATCATCCGTTCCAACCCAGATTAATCCTCTCTCTCTGGAGCTGGGTTCAATAACCAGGATCGTAGTATGGTTCTCAGCCGTCGAATCATCTATGGTTAAGCCGCCTGATTCATGTTGCTTTTGTTTTTCCGGGTCGTTGGTTGTAAGATCAGGTGAGATTATGGTCCAGGAATTTCCGTTATCTGTGCTTTTATGCACGAATTGACTTCCACCATAAACCACGTTGAGATCAAATGGATCTGTGTTCATCCCGGCATCCCAGTTGAATCGTAATTCAACACCATCGGGATGTTCAGGCATGACAGTCTGTACAATTCCCGTTAAGCGATCATAGCGTTGGAAGTTTCCGCCCTGAGACATTGAATATCCATAGCGGCTGTCTCTTGGATCGGGAATGACATCAAAACCATCTCCAAACCCTACCCCTTTCCATTCGTAATTGTGAATTTTGCCAAACATTGCAAACTTATATGCCGGTCCAACCCAGCTACCATTATCCTGCATACCACCATACACATTATATGGCATTTCATTATCTACATTAATATGATAGAACTGCCCTGCCGGTAAATTATGGCTAAATCGCCAGGTTTTTCCCATGTCATGACTGGCATAAAATCCGCCATCATTGCCATCTAAAATATGACTGGAATTCTCAGGGTTAATCCAAAAGGCATGGTGATCACTATGTACGCCTCCAAAGAAATCCAACATCGGCTTAAATGATTTCCCGCCGTCTTCGCTTCGGGAAATTGTCGTTGCTATATGATAGACGCGATTTTCGTTATTTGGATCAACTTCTACGTCGGCATAATAGAATGGTCGGTCTCCAACACCCTGGGCAGTTGTCTTCTTAAATGTTTGTCCGCCATTGTCTGAGCGCCACATGGCATTTTCAGGTTTGGTTTCAATGTTTGCATAAACCACATTGGGATTACTGCGTGAGATCGCCAAGCCAATTCTTCCTAATGTTTCATCGGGTAGCCCATTGGCAGCTCCAAGTTTAAGCCATGAATCGCCTCCGTCCATTGTAACATGAATGGCCGAACCGGGGCCTCCCGAGTTCATAAACCAAGGCCAGCGCTGGTATTCCCACATGGCAACCATGATCTTATTCGGATTGAACGGGTCCATTACCATATCGGCAACACCTGTAGAGGTATTGGTATATAATATTTTTTTCCAGCTATCTCCACCATCGGTCGTTTTGTAGACTCCACGATCTTCAGTGGTTCCCCATGCCGTACCAATAGCCCCAACCCAAACAACGTCCGGATTGTCGGGGTGTACAATAACACGATGTATGCTTTTTGTTTTTTCAAGGCCAAGGTGTTTCCATGTTTTACCGCCATCCAATGATTTATACATGCCATAGCCATAGTTTTGGCTATTACGGGGATTTCCTTCGCCTGTGCCTAAATAAATTACATTGGGATTCTTCTGATATATCGCCAGGTCCCCTACAGATGCGGTTTTCTGGTTTTCGAAAATAGGTTGCCAGCTGGTACCTGCGTTGGTTGATTTCCATAAACTTCCTGCCGATGTTCCGGCATAGATTATGGTTTGATCGGTTTGAACAACATCTATCGAAGTAACGCGCCCACTCATTCCTGCAGGACCGATGCTTCTAAAATTCATGCCATGAAGCAAAGCGTTGTCAATATTTTGTGCAAAAGTGATGACCGTGACCAGAAAAGCCACAAAGGTGAATTTGAATTTCATATTGGTTAGTTATTAAAAATGAAGACTAAATATACAAAGGAAAAGCAACAATTATCAATCGTGATTGATCAATTTTAAAAATTAAAAAGCCCCAGCTTCCGCTCAGGCTTTTGTACCACTTGGTGATCCCCTGCCTACCGGCAGGCACTTGGGTTAGCTCGCTTCCTGCCCGTCCGGCAGGCGGGCGCTCGTGGACCAAAGAAGGTCCTCTTCTGCAAATGGCAAACTTTAATTCGTAAAAACGAATTGTGTTTTTCTTTTTCCTAAAATGATATCAAGCCAGCTCGTTCACTTTATGAAAAAGAAAAACCCACGCTATACGTGGGTTTGCTGTTTGATGTGGTCCCACTTGGGCTCGAACCAAGGACCCCTTGATTATGAGTCAAGTGCTCTAACCAGCTGAGCTATGGGACCATTTCCATAAGGTTATTACGGGCTGCAATATTACTACATATTTTAGTTCTCCACAAGGATTTTAGTCACAATCAACTATTTCCTGGCAGAGCTCTATAAGCACTCCATTAGTCGATTTAGGATGTAAGAAAACCACGCGTTTGTTGTCGGCTCCTTGCTTTGGAATCTCATTTAATATTTTAAAGCCTTTTTTACTTAAACGCTTGACTTCTTCCTCAATATTATCTACTTCAAAGGCAATATGATGAATCCCTTCACCTTTCTTTTTTATGAATTTGGCGATCGGGCTTTTTTTGTCTGTGGCTTCTAATAATTCAATCTTATTGTCGCCAACTTTAAAGAAGGCTGTTTTAACATGCTCGCTTTCCACTTCCTCTATTTTATAATGCGGTTGTCCAAACAGATCTTCAAACAAGGCGTTCGACTTTTCAATGTCCTCCACGGCTATTCCTATATGTTCAATTTTAAGCATCATGTTACAATATTAGCTTAAAAACGTCAGCTATTAAAGTTAAACAAACGAAAAGTCCTATTTTTGCAAGATGGAAAGTCAGAGACAAAAAAAAATTGCAGCCCTTTTACAAAGCGACCTGGTTGATGTGTTGCAAAGCAGCGCGTCACAAAGCGGATTGAAAGGCGTTTTGATATCGGTGACCAAAGTAAATGTCACGGTAGATCTTTCTCATGCCAAAGTATATCTCAGTTTTTTTCCGGTTAATCAGGCGAAAAAGTTAATGGACGGTATCCGACAGAATGCACCATTGATCAAACATGAAATCGCACAGCGAACCAGGCATCAGCTGCGTCGTATGCCCGATTTGGAATTCTTTATTGATGACTCTCTGGAATATATCGATAAGATCGATCGTTCTCTTAAAGGATTGGATAATCCATTAGAAAATCCTGATCTACTTGAAAAACGAAAGAAAAAATAATTGAATTTTCCGTTTTATATCGCCCGACGTTATTTGCTTTCCAAGAGCTCGAACAATGCAATTAATTTCATAACCATAATTGCGGCCTTTGGCATTGTGATCGGCTCGGCCTCATTATTTATTGTGCTTTCGGGTTTTGCAGGATTGAAAGACTTTTCATTGGAGTTTTCTACCGTGGTGGATCCTGATCTCAAAGTCGTTCCGGCAACGGGTAAATCATTTCTAATTTCAGAAAACCAACTCAATCAAATTACCAAAACCGAAGGGGTTGCCTCGTTCAGCAAGATCATAGAAGAGCGGGTATTACTCAATTATGATAATAAGAATGAAGGCGTGTATCTAAAAGGTGTTGATGAGCAATTTCCACAAAAAACCATTGACTCTATAGTGACACGGGGAAACTGGTTCGACCCTGAGGCTATACAAATTGTTTCTGGCTGGGGGGTTTCCAATAATTTATCTTTTGGAATTTTCGATTTCGCAAAAACAGTAAAAATATATGTTCCCAAACCGGGTAAAGGTCAAATATCCTCTGTTAGAAGTGCCTTCAATTCAATAAACGCAGTCAATGTAGGTGTTTTTCAAATCAATGAAACGCTCGACAACTCCTATGTTTATACCAATATCAAAACCGCAAAAATGTTGCTGAATTATAAGGATAATCAAATAAGCGCCCTTGAGGTCATACTCGATGACCCCGATCAATCTGAGCTTATTAAAGAGCAACTATCTTCCATATTAGGGGATAAGGTTATCATAAAAAACAGGGTTCAATTGAATGACGCCTTATATAAAATGCTCAATACCGAAAATCTTGCGGTCTATCTCATTTTCACCCTTATTTTGATTATTGCCTTATTCAATGTCATTGGTTCGATCATTATGATGATCCTGGATAAAAAGAAAAATTTAAATACCTTGTTTAATCTTGGGGTTACTGTTAAGGATATCAAGAAAATATTCTTCATCCAGGGAAGTCTAATGACTGTTCTAGGCGGGATCGTTGGCGTGGCTCTTGGATTTATTCTTGTGTTGCTTCAAAAACTTTTCGGTTGGGTGCCAATCACTCCTACTTTGCCGTATCCGGTTAGTATAAAACCGCTTAATATATTGTTGGTTTTTTTAACTATTACTGTACTTGGCCTGATCGCCTCTAAAATTGCATCGTCCAGAATATCCAAGCAACTCATTAAAACGACCTAGGCAAATTGATGGTCTGAAAATTTATCCAAAACCTCATCGAAGGCGTCAAATACATCTTTGGAGTCGTCGCTCGTGACCATTTTCATTCGATATTCTTTAAAGTGCGGTATGCCTCTGAAATAATTGGTGTAATGTCTCCGGGTTTCAAAAACACCGAGTTTTTCTCCTTTCCATCCGATCGCCATTTGAAGATGTCTGCGAGCTGCATCAACACGCTCTTCCAGAGTGATGGGTGCTAAATGAGTCCCTGTTTTGAAAAAGTGTTTCACCTGTTTAAAAAACCAGGGGTTTCCTATGGTCGCCCGTCCAATCATTGCTCCGTCCAGTCCAAATTTATCGCGCATCAGCATGGCTTTTTCCGGGGAATTGACATCGCCATTACCAAAGACCGGAATGGTCATTCGCGGGTTATTTTTCACCTCAGCGATCGGAACCCAATTGGCTTCACCTTTGTACATCTGAGCTCGAGTTCGTCCATGAATTGCAATCGCCTTGCAACCCACATCCTGCAATCGCTCAGCAACTTCAACGATTTTAATGGAGTCATGGTCCCAGCCTAAGCGTGTTTTTACAGTGACGGGAAGGTG
>JABDLA010000172.1 GCA_013001965.1 Flavobacteriaceae bacterium
ACGTGAAGTAGTTGTTCTTCATTTTTATTAACTTCATGGACTACTTCATTTATAATGTTTTGAAGCTCTTGAGCTATTAGCCCGATTGTCTTCTGACCATGATTCGGTTTATTTTTCCAGTTGTAGGAAACAGGATTTAGTTTAAGAATATCTGATAAACCATAATTTAATTCTTTGACATCCTTTTTTAACCGAGCGTCAGATGTAACCACTATTGAGCCATTTAATACCACTAAATTTCCATGAGGTTGCAGGTGCAATGAAGTGGTTTGACCATTGAGTCGGGCCTGAATTTCGTTATCATCAATAACTAGGTTCGCACTATTTTCATTTCCAATGACAACAAATCCTGTACCATCACTAAGTGTAGCCTCAACACCCCCTTCATTTTGAAGATACAAAGTTGCAGCAGAGTTATTATTTCTAGCCATAATTTCATTATTATCTAAGGCTATATTCGTGCTATTTCCATTTCCTAAAACTAGAAACCCTAAGTCGTTCGAAGCAGATACATCGGTTCCATTCGTAATTTGAAGCCTGTTATTTGGATTTGATGTACCTAATCCCGTGTTACCATTTTTTAAAACAGTAAAGGCGTTAGATCTTGCGTTGTCAGCTGTTCCTATACCAATTTCAAATACCGAATTATCGGAACTCCAAACCAATCCATTACCTCCACCAACATTGTACCGCCCTATGGCAAAACTGGCATAGGATTCAGCTTTTGTATTGCTCCCAAAAGCTGTGGCGTTCCAACCTGAAGCCTGAGAGGCTTGCCCAGCCGAAAATGAACTAATTCCTGATGCTATCGTGCCTTGTCCAATGGCCATCGCCCTATTTTCAGTGGCCTCGGTGCCTGAACCTAAGGCGATTGAATTGCTTCCAGATGCCATTGTTAAAAAGCCTCCAGCTAGTGCATTTGTGCCAGTTGATAAATTGGTAGACCCAAAAACCAAGGCATTATTTCCATTAGCTTGATTTCCAACACCGAATGCAACGGATGTATCTCCTTGAGCAATCGATCGTCCTAGTGAAACCGAAGTATCCCCAGATGATATCGCATTGACGCCCATAGCAATGGCATATTGCCCTGATGCAGTTGCACTTGATCCTACGGCAAAGGCGTTGAGCTGTGAAGCCGTGGTATTCTGTCCAAGCGCAAAAGAATAGGGTCCTGTGGCATTGTTTCCATCGCCGAATGAAAATGATGATTCTCCCATGGCATCAGAGCCATCCCCGCCTGCAAATGAATAGGTGCCCGAAGCTTCTGTATTAAAACCAAATGATGAACTGTAATTTCCAGAAGACGTAGTTCCGAGTCCGACAGCAAATGAACCGGAGCCAGAGGCAATAGTCGTATTACCAAGTGCAGTTGATTCGGACCCCGTTGCCTGAGTATTTGAACCCATGGCGGTTGATCTATCACCAATTGCTTTTGTTGACACGCCTGAAGCAAATGAAATAGAACCCGTAGCTCCTGTATCGGTGGCTGGAAATCCATTGAGACTTAAATCGGTGGCATCCTGACCTATATTGCCATAATTATTAGGATCTTTACCAATTAACCGCCATCCTATTCCATTGCCTTCATCAATGGCCTCCAGGCCTTTCACATTTCTGGCGGCATCCGACAGCAAGGCATAGGGAACAGTTTTGAATTCGGAAGTACCCATGTCTACTAAACCGTTTCCATCGATATCAACCTGAACATTTAAATGATGACTATCGCCATCCCAATCTATACTCTCATAAGTACCAAATTGTACCGTACCCTCACCAATATTAGTGATAACAATACCATTATCATCAGTAACCAAGGCATGCCTTTCTGTATAAACCAGAATTTGACCAACACCCTCCATGATGTTGAATTGAAGTTCAATGGCATCATTAGCTACTACATTACCATTGTTATCCTTTATCAAGGCCTTATAATTAATGCCGTTTTGGGTATACCCAATAAGATTTATAAAAAGAAAAAATGTAAGACTTAATGCTTTCATGACCTTATGATTTGTTTACTTAAGTAAAAGTATTTTATCCCTTCAGCATTTTAAAGGCATAATGTAAAGCTGTGTCACTTTGTGATATTATGAGTAAATTTGAGTGTATAGGTGTAAAAATCACCTAATTAAGTCTCTGTTATCCACCGACTTCACATCTAGTGAATGAAGTGTTCGCTTTTTACGGGAAATGTCACATCTATACATTTTATGTATGAACTCAGAGGTGTAATGCCTATAATTATGTTTAAATAATAAGTAAACATTGACAAGTGAGAATCTTAAAAAATATTAAAATAATTAGCTGCTCATTGCTTTTATTTTCTTCCTTATTGTTAAAAGGTCAAGAACAAACTGCAGCAAAATTGTTAAGCTTTTTTAAGGCCTATGACACGCTTGAAACCAATAATGACAAATATTATTATACCCTCGAATTAACCGATAAAATTAAAAAGCTGGTGGAAAGTGCGTCCGATAGCATTCTTCCCAAAAATTCAAATGGTATTATCACGCGTCTGGCCATTGCCGAATACTGGCGTTATAAAAGAGACAATATAAAAGCTAAAGATCACTTTTTTCGCCTGGAACGTGATGTATTAATGAAACAACCCATAGATTATACATTGCTCGCGGCAATAAGATGGAATAGCAGCTATAATATATCGATGAAAAATTTTAGTTATGAAAAAGGCCTTGAAGACCTCCATCAAGGCTTAGACTACGCAGAGAAAAGTGGTGTCAATGAACAAATTATTTCATTTCATTCCAATTTGTCATTCTATTATAAAATGTCTGCAAACTTCGAGCAATCAATGTATCATAATAAAAGGCTTTATGAATTGGCAAAAGTCATGAATGATACCAAACGGATCATTTTGTCATTACAAAATATTATGATGGATCTTAATACCACTAAAAATAATGAAAACGCCATAAAAGTTTGGAGTCAAATTCGACCCATATTAAGAGCGTATCCAGATTATCCGGGCCTTCCAATTATTTATTCAATTGTCACCGATGCCTATATTAGGTTGCAACAACTTGATTCAGCCAGTTATTATAATAATCTTTGCTTTAAAATAGATAGCGCAGCAAATAACTATTATAACGATAGTAAAAACCGATATTACAAAGGAAAAATCTTACTTCAATCTGACAAGCTGAAAGAAGCCGAGAATATGTTTTTATCGAGTTACCAGGTTGCCAAGGAAAATCGAAATAGGTCAATTGAAGCGCTTTCATCGACTGAACTTGCACAAATCTATCTTAAAAATAATCAATCGGCAAAGGCTATAGAGTTGCTAACAACTACATATGCTAATACTTCGAATATAAAAAACATTTACAAAGGTCACATTGAGCTTTGGCTTTCAAAAGCTTATGAAGCCAATAAAGTACTCGATTCTGCTTTATATTTTAGAAACAAGTCTGATGCTTCACTTGAACTTGAAAATAGAGACATCGCCAAAAAACAAGCGGCCTTGGCTAAACTTGAATTAGATATAGATAGTTACATTGAAGAAAACCAAGATTTAGCGCAATCTAATGAAGCTTTAAATAAGAAGGTTTCAAGCACAACGACAACCAAAAACATATTGATATATGCGCTTTTAACCATTACACTTTTAACAGGATTATTTCTGTACCAGAGAAATCAAAAAGAAAAACTACGTCTTAGTCAGTTTAAGGAGCAATTAAGCTCCAAGGAGCGTATGGTCATCGAAGCCGAATTGAACTCGATTCGCTCTCAGATGAACCCGCACTTTATGTTTAACTCCCTCAATTCCATTAACGAGTTTATACAGAACGACAGTAGTGATGATGCATCAAACTACTTGGTTAAATTTTCACGTTTAATGCGGTCAACGCTCAATTATTCAAAGCGAAAATATGTGACTCTAAAGGAGGAAATTGAATTATTAAAATTATATCTGGAACTGGAAAGTTTACGATTTTATAATTCTATTGATTATTCGTTCGATATCAACGGTACTATAAATTTAGATGAATTACACATTCCTCCAATGATGCTACAACCGTTTGTTGAAAATGCCATCTGGCATGGATTAATGGCTAAAGAAGGTAATCGGAAATTAGTTCTCCGCTTTATCGAAAAAAGTGATAACTTAATTTGTGAAATTGAGGACAATGGCATTGGCCGCGATGCAAGTTCGAAACACAAAGTGCATAACCCTAAACACAAATCGCAAGGCATGGGACTCACAAAACGTCGTCTTGAACTTTTAAAGAGTATTCATGGTAAGGAGGCAAATGTTGAAGTTATAGATTTGAAAGAAAATAATTTAGCCGCAGGCACTCTGGTTAAAGTTACCTTACCTAAACAACGAAATCTATGACTAATACGACGCTAACTGCCATATTGATCGATGATGAGCCTATGGCTCTTGATTCTATGTCTCGTATGTTAGACAAACACTGCGCTAATGTAAAAGTTATTGGTAAAACCAAAAGTCCTGAAGAAGCAGTACAACTCATCGATGCACTTAAGCCTGATCTTTTATTTTTGGATATAGCAATGCCTCGTATGGATGGTTTTGCTTTATTAAATGCCATTACCTATAAAAATTCACAAGTCATCTTTACAACTGCCTATGACGAATATGCGCTTCAAGCATTTAAAACTTCAGCGGCAGATTACCTACTAAAGCCTATAGATGTAACCGAGCTAAAAAAAGCAGTTCAAAAGGTTGATGAGCAATTGCAGGGTGATTCCACTCAGAATTATATTACCGATTTGTTTGAGCGCTTGCAGCAAAGCAAAAAGAACATTACTTCAATTGGTTTACCTACTATGGAAGGATTGGATTTTGTAAAGATTGATAACATTATATACTGCAAGAGTGATGGAAACTATACTCAAATCTATTTGCAGGATGGACAACAGCTTTTAGTAACACGAAAAATCAAGTTTATGGAAGAAAAATTAGAAAAGGATCAATTTGTACGTGTACATAATTCTTATCTGGTAAACTTAAACTATGTCAAAAAATATATGAAGGGTCGTGGTGGTACTTTAATTTTGTCAAATGGCGATAGTGTTCCTGTTTCTGTACGAAAAAAGAATGATTTTTTAGATGCTTTTTAAAATGAGTGCTTTCATTTTATCGGCACGTGCTCGTACCTCTACTTCAGTCCAGCTCAATTTGATCAAACATGAAATATTCCGTCCAATATAATGATCGGATTGATCGAATGATTTCGTTTTGAGATAGGCCAGGCCATCCTTTACCTCTTGAGAAATTGGATAAAGAGTTTTGATATCTTTAAGATGCTCCCATTTCCTAATATAATGCCAGTTATTATCGTAATAATTCCAACACCCATCGACGCCGTTTTCCTTAAACGCTTCTATTACTCTTCTGGCACAGTCTAAATCAGCCAAGAAAAAATTTAAAAACGAATAACTTTCCACACCGCCTTCAGGTACAGTTCTAAATTCAACCTCAGGGATTGTTGAAAGGGCATCCCTTATAATGGTAAAATTCTTCTTTTGAATCGCTACGAATTCGTCTAAACGTCTCAGTTGAGCTAGGCCAACAGCAGCATGCAACTCTGAAATTCGGAAATTATAGCCTAAGAACGGATGAGTCTCTGCACCGCGATCATTCCCCTTATGGTCATGTCCATGATCGGAATAATGGTCAGCATTTATATAGTATTTTTCGTTATTCGTCAATATCGCTCCGCCCTCTCCTGCTGTAATGATCTTGACAAAATCTAATGACAAACAACCCAGGTCGCCAATAGAGCCCAAGGGCTTTCCTTTATAGGTCGCTCCTGTAGCCTGTGAAGAATCTTCAATGAGAACGAGATTGTGATTCTTGCAAATCTCAACCAGTTCATCAAGCCTTGCCATGCTGCCACACATATGAACCGGCATAACAGCTTTTGTATTTGATGTAATGGCTTCCTCAACTTTTTTAGGATCCAAGGTGAGTGAATCATCAATATCAACCAATACAGGAATCGCGCCGAGCATCATAATAGCCTCAAAACTAGCAACAAATGTAAAAGTGGGCATGATGACTTCGTCACCAGCTCCAACACCGGCTGAAGCTAATGCAACAGAAACTGCGGCCGTTCCGCTTGAAACCAGTTGGGCATGTTTTACCTGTAATTTATTCTGTAATGCTGCTTCGAGTTCTTTAGCTTTCCAATGACCATTCCGCATACCATCAAAGCCGTAGCGCATTAAAACACCATTGTCTAAAACATCTTTAACTTCTAAACGTTCTTCATCACCAAATAATTCAAATCCAGGCATATGTATTTATTAAGATTTCAAATCTACAATTCCAATGTACTATCGGCAACCCTTTTTCTTACTTTTTTGAAATCGGAGAACATATCATCATCAGCACGATAACCTATTGGCATCATCAACACCGATTTAAGACCTCTTTCTGTCAAGCCTAAAATATCGTCCCAGGCCTTGGGTGTAAAGCCTTCCATGGGACAAGAATCTATATGTTCAATAGCCAAAACAGTGAGTAAATTTCCCATGGCCAGATATGCCTGCTTGGTTGCCCAATCTTCTATATAATCAATGGATCTTCCCTTAAAATCGTCGATAAGGAAATCTTCAAAGGGCTGCAGAATGTGATCGGGCGTCGACCGAATCGCTTTTACACGTTCAAAATAGTCAACGATATACTTTTTATCGATGTTTGTTTCTATACAAAATATCAAAATATGTGACGCCTGTGCCACCTGCTCCTGATCCATACTGTGTTGAACCAATTCCTGTTGAATTTTCTTGTCCTTTAGAAAAAGCAATTTAATGGGTTGTAATCCATAAGAGGTAGCCGTCAAGTTAAAGGCTTCTTTTATAAGTTCGATCTTCTGCTGGGGAATATATTGATCCTCATCAAATTTTTTGGTAGCATAGCGCCAGTTCAATTTATCGATTACGTTCATTTTTCAAAATAAAAGTGAGATGCAAAAATACGAATAAGGAAATGATTAAACCGAAGAAATTAGGACATAAGAATTGATCAGGTCAAATCAAAAAACCAGAGCTTTATGGCCATGAGCGTCACCATGACAATCAGGAAAATTCGAATAAATCCATCGCCTTTTCTAACCGATAACCGGCTGGATATCCATGCGCCAAGACCATTACCGGCAGCTAAAAACAATCCGTGTACCCAACTCACTTTATCATTCAAAATAAATACAATCAAAGCAGCAGAGGTATAGATTAAAACAATAGTGACCTTGGTCGCGTTGGCCTTTACCAATGACATATGATTGAAATAGGATAGAAATAAAATGAGGACAAATCCGATACCCGCATTAATGAATCCACCATAGATTCCGAGGAAAAAGAATACCACGACCGAGATCCATAAATGCTTGCCTTTGGTGCGTTCGAGATAGGCTTCAAGGCGTTTTTTAGGTTTAAACACGATCAAAATGACTACGGCTATCATGACAATAGCCAAAATCTTATTAAATACATCGCCTTTAATATCGACCGCGATTTGCGCACCCAGCAATGAACCAATCAAGGCTGATAAGCCACAGTACAAACTAAATGGAAAGGTACTGATACCTTTTGACCGAAATCCGGCCACTGCCGATGAGGTCTGAAACAAAATTCCCAGTCGGTTGGTACCGTTGGCAACTGCAGGTGGCAAGCCTAAAAAAATCAGAGCGGGTAATGTGATCAACGATCCGCCTCCGGCAATGACATTGACAAAGCCTGCAACGAAGCCCGCACCTAAAAGAATAAGTAAATTGTAATCGAATTCGGCTAGTAAGAAGCTCATAGGTCACAAAAATAGAAAATAGTTAATGATATCTTAAGTTTCTTTTTTTCTAAATTCACTAATTAGTATTTTTGGGTTTAATTTCACTTCATGTTTTCATTCAGGCTTACTTTAAAATGTTTCATTGCCATTTTCTGGCTCTTAATTTCGTCTTGTAATAACAAGGATGAAACGGCAGCTGATGAAGTTAAAAATGGAGATCAGGCATTTCTATTAACACTTGTTGATCCGGCTATTACCACCATTGATTTTCGAAATACGGTCGTTGAAACTGATGATGTCAACGTTATAAAATTTGAAGGCCTCTATAACGGCAGCGGCGTCGCGGTTGGCGATATCAATAATGATGGTCTGGCCGATATATATTTTGGGGGGAATTCGAGCGATGATCAGCTCTATCTCAATAAAGGCAATTTTAATTTCGAAAATATTACCGAAACTTCAGGTATCAAACCATATAGCAGCGGATGGACAACCGGTGTCCTCATGGTTGACATCAATGCCGATGGATTTCTTGACATCTACGTTTGCCGATCAGGCCCTTCCTATGATACGGATATCTTAAGAAATAAATTATTCATTAATAACCGGAATGGAACCTTTAGTGAACAAGCCGCGTTATATGGTTTGGACAACGCTTCGCAATCCCGTCAAACTGCCTTTTTTGATTATGACCAGGATGGTGATCTGGATATGTATTTAATGAATCAGCCTGAGAAAGATTTTAAAGGCGGCGAATTCTTTCAGTATTTAGTAGCCCTGCGAAGCAAGAAACTTCAAACCGATTATTTTTATGAAAATAGCGATGGCAAATTCGTCGATAAGACCGATGAAGCCGGTCTGGTAAGCTTTGGTTACGGACATAGTATTGCCGTGAGTGATATCAATGATGATGGTTATCCCGATTTTCACAAAACCCATGATTATGATGACCCTGATTTTTTATTCTATAACACCGGAAAAAAGTCGTTTGAAAATAAGATCAATACCTATTTTAAGCATATTTCCTGGAGTAGTATGGGGAATGATTTCGCCGATTTCAATAATGATGGCTTGATCGATCTCTTTACCCTAGAAATGGCACCTGACGATCATGTTCGATCGAAAGTCAATATGAAATCGATGGATCCTGTTCGCTTCAATGCTTTAGCTGAAAATGATCAGCAATACCAATATATGTTCAATACCTTACAGCTCAATAATGGAAACAATTCCTTCAGCGAGATCGCCCAGTTGGCTGGCGTTTCAAAAACCGATTGGAGTTGGGCCTGCCTCTTTTTTGATATTGATCTCGATGGTTATAAAGACATTTATATTTCGAACGGGATCAAGCGTGATTTTCTGAATAGGGATATCATGACAAAAGCCAAGGCCAAAAGCGAAGATTTAGGACGATCGGTGACCATTTATGAGTTACAGGAGCTTATTCCCAGCACCATATCAAATAACATCGTATTTAAAAACGATTCCAATCTCGCCTTTAAGGACCATACTGCGGCCTGGATGGATAAATCAGGATTTAATACCAATGGTGTGGCTTATGGTGATCTCGACAACGATGGTGATCTGGACCTTGTGACCAATAATATGGAAGATCTGGCCGGTGTTTATGAAAATAAGGCGACAGATTTAAAACGTGGCAATTTTCTGAAATTCAATTTTACAGGTCCAGAATTGAACCCCTTTGCTATGGGAACTAAAGTCATTTTTGAACAGGACGGCCAGACCTATATGCAAGAATTGTATAACTCAAGAGGCTATTTGTCCTCGATGAATTATGAGTTGGTCTTTGGTGTCGGTAATTTGCAAATGATAGATTCAGTAAATATCATTTGGCCGGATCATAAAATGAGCGTCTTGAAAAATGTACAGACCAATTCAACCTACAAGCTCTCTTATAATGAATCAGGAAAGACTGAATATCAACCTAAGTCTCCGGGAAAAAATTATTTAAATAAGATCGAAGCTGAATCATTGGGCATCACATTTAAACACCAGGAGAATGAGCATGACGATTATAAAGAACAGGTCCTTCTTCCCTATTCGCAATCGATGCATGGCCCTTTTATCGATAAGGCCGATGTTAATGGCGACGGACTGGAAGATTTCTACGTTGGAGGCGCTATAGGCCAGCCCGGCGAATTGTATATACAAAATAATGAAGGCAAATTCAAAAGTCAGATTAGCGCAGCCTGGGACAATGATAAGGCGTTTGAAGATTTGGGTGTTTTATTTTTTGATAGTGACAATGATGGTGATCAGGATCTTTATGTGGTGAGTGGCGGGGCAGAATTCAAAGAAAATCATTATAAATATCAAGATCGATTATATATTAATGATGGCAAAGGAAATTTCAGACGTTCGGCAACCAAACTTCCAAATTTCTTTACGAGCGGCCAGGTTGTAAAAGCTTCAGATATTGACAATGATGGCGACCTGGATCTCTTTGTGGGTGGGCGAATTATCCCGGATAAATATCCTATGCCGCCGCCATCGCATCTGTTAATCAATGATAATGGAAAATTCAGTGATGCTACATCTTCGCGAATGTCTTATTTCAAGGATATGAGTATTGTTACAGATGCCTTATTTGTGGATTATGACAACGACGGTGATCAGGATCTGATTACGGTTGGAGAATGGTCAGACATAAATTTTCATGAAAATAATAACGGGCATTTTTCACTTGCAGAAATTGATGGGCTAGAAGCTTCGCGCGGATTATGGTTCAGTATCGACCAGGCTGATATTGATGGTGATGGTGATATTGATTTTATTGCCGGAAACCTGGGATTGAATACAAAATTCAAGGCAAATTCAAAAAAAGAGTTTCATGTTTTTAGTGACGATTTTGATCAGTCAGGAACTTATGATGTTGTTTTAAGTAATACCTATAATGGGGCTTTGGTCCCGGTGAGAGGACGTGAATGTTCATCGGAGCAAATGCCCTTTATTAAAGAACGATTTGGGACATTCCAGGAATTCGCAGAAGCCGATCTTGATGATATTCTTGGGTCACAGAATTTAGAAAATGCATTACACTATCAGGCTGATATATTGGAAAGCGTATATATTGAAAATCTTGGGGATGGAAAATTTAAAATGATGCCCCTGGTGCGAGAGGCGCAAATTTCACCAATCATGAACACCGAGTTCATCGATTTGGATAAAGACGGTAAAAAGGAGATTATTTGCCTTGGAAATATGCATAATGTAGAAGTTGAAACCATGCGCTACGATGCCTCAGCAGGAACGATATTGAGTTATGATAATGGCTTTAAAGCAATGCCTCCCATTCATTCAGGATTGTATGCAAACCAAGACGTGAAATCGTCAATTATTCTGGGAAAATATTTGATAATTACCAATAATAATAGCAAGCTTGATATATTCGAAATAAATTAGAAAACTATTTGAAAGAAAGAGCAAACATTCTATATTTGCACCCTCCTACGCAATGCAAAGCTTTGCTTCGGAGGGCGCAGCCCTTTAGGAAACTGGAGAAATGGCAGATCACGTGATTTTGCCAGCGGCAAAACGTGACAAGGTGGTGAAATGACGTTGGCCGGAGGCCTCACGTCATCGAAGGCGAAATTTGAAATAATGCATTATGTTTACGCCATATGGAGTGAGTCTCATGACAAAATCTATGTTGGATTTTCGGAAAATCCGGATAAAAGATTGGAGTATCACAACACTGGTAGAAGTAAATATACCAAGAGTTTTAAACCATGGAAAAGATTTTACTTAGAACAAGTTGAATCTAAAACTGAAGCTCTTAAAAAAGAAAAATATTTAAAATCTGGTTGGGGTCGTAAAAAGCTTAAACTAGAACTGGAGAAATGGCAGAGTGGTCGAATGCGGCAGTCTTGAAAACTGTTGAGGGTCACACCTCCGGGGGTTCGAATCCCTCTTTCTCCGCAAAAACCTTTGTAAGTTCTTAATTTACAGAGGTTTTATTTTTTAGTTGACAATATAGTTGACAGAACTGCAAGATTTAATTGAATATTTACCAACTCATTCTTTACAATCTAACTGCATTCAATATTGCTAATAGAGCAACACCAACATCTGCAAAAACTGCTTCCCACATAGTTGCTAAACAACCTTCTCCTAAAATCAAAACAATAACTTTAACGCCAAATGCCAGGATAATGTTTTGCCAAACAATTTTACGAGTGGAACGCTTATTTTAATGGCCCTAACGACTTTTGAAGGTTGGTCAGTCTGAATAATCACATCAGCGGTTTCAATGGCTACATCACTTCCTAAACCACCCATAGCAATACCAACATTACCCCAAATTGACAAACAAACAGATTTTTCAACTTAAAACTGCTGTATTATCAATCGATCCTCTCGTGAAAAACTAATGTTTTATAATTTCAACAACAACTTTCGTTTTCTTGTATTGGTGGACACGCAACTGTTCCATAAGAGCAATATACACAACAATCTCCCTCTTTTGGTTTGAGAACTTCCTTACAATTTTCACACTCATAGAAGAATTGACAGGCGTTAGTGGGCATATCTTCAACTTTTTTATGCCGACAGTTTGGACAAGTTATTTCTGATTTTAGTTGAACACCCATTATTTTATAACTTTATATCCTGTGGCATTTATTGCTTTTTCAATTACCTCTTTGGAAATCTTTGATTTGTCAAACTCTACTTCTGTATTTTCATTTTTATATGATGCTTCAACGCTTAATATCCCGTCAAGCTCGTTTATAGCATGTTCAATATGCTCTTCACAGGAAGCGCACGTCATTCCTTTTACATCAAATTCCACAGTTTGAACATCTGATTCATTAACAACTACTATTTCCTTTTTATTATCAGGGTAAAAAATATGTGAATAGTATGGAAAACTAATTGCAATAGCAGCAAATAAAGTAACGCCTACCAAAAAGCTTTTTGTCTGAAACCATTTAGGTTTTTCATTAACATCACATACACAATCGTCAGTGTTTTTAATTTTGAAGTAATTATACCATGCATAACCAATAGCGACGATCGCTAATCCAATTAAATAAGGTCTAAAAGGTTCCATCCAAGATAAGGCAGCGGCACTACCACCAACTCCCGCAATCAATGCAATGATTGGTGGGATACAACAAGCAGATGCGGCAATTGCAGCAAATAATCCTGTAAACCCTGCATTTTTTGATGTTTTTACTGTACTCATTATTTTAAAGTTTAGGCTACTTTTCGTTCCATTTTAATTGACTTGAAAATAATATTCAATATATCTGTATCATCCTCATTTAATGAATAATATAAGGTTTGCCCTTCTCGTCTTGCAGTTATAATTCCGGCATCCTTCATTTTACGAATGTGTTGCGAAATTGCTGGAACACTCATTCTTAATATATCAGCTAAATCACATGGACATAGTTCATTTTCCATATTCAATAAAAATAGAATTTTTAAGCGCACCTCATTTCCAGTAATCGACAATAGCTTTGATATTTTATTAAAACCGTTCGCCATTCCGTCAATAGAAGCCATACAGTTTAATAACTGTTTATGATTGGCTTCTGCCCTTGTACAAGACATTTCTAATTTCATATTATTCACTTTAGAAACACGAAAATATAATTAATTTCGTATTTAAGCAAATACTTAAATATAATTTAACAGTTAGCATAATATTGGATTGCAATAATGTCATTGTTATTTCATTGATCTAACTCCAACTCATTCTTTGCAATCTAACCGCAT
>JABDLA010000184.1 GCA_013001965.1 Flavobacteriaceae bacterium
CCCTACGAATATTTATTAGTTCCGGAGAATATTCCCATCGATATTGTATATGAAGACGATGAATTATTGGTCGTTAATAAACCGGCGGGAATGGTGGTGCATCCCGGTCATGGGAATTATTCAGGTACACTCATCAATGCACTCACTTACCATTTTGAGAATTTGCCCAAAAATTCAAATGAACGCCCGGGTTTGGTGCATCGCATCGATAAGGATACCAGCGGATTATTAGTGGTTGCCAAAACCGAAGCAAGCATGACGCATTTGGCCAAGCAGTTCTTCGATAAGACCAGCGAACGTGAATATGTTGCTTTGGTTTGGGGCGATGTAGAGGAGGAGGAAGGTACCATTGAAGGCAATATTGGCCGGCATCCAAAAAACCGCTTACAGAATACTGTCTTTGAAGGCGATGAAGCCGAAAAAGGAAAACCGGCAGTTACGCATTATAAGGTGTTGGAACGATTGGGTTATGTCACTCTGGTATCTTGTAAATTGGAAACGGGGCGAACGCATCAGATCCGTGTGCACATGAAGCATATTGGCCATACCTTATTTAATGATGAGCGCTATGGTGGCGAAAAAATATTAAAGGGAACGACCTTTACCAAATACAAACAATTTGTAGAGAACTGTTTTAAGATCTTACCAAGACAGGCGTTGCATGCCAGAACTCTAGGATTCGTGCATCCAAAGACTGGAAAGCAATTGTCCTTTAATTCTGAATTACCTGATGATTTCAGGGAGTGCATTGAAAAATGGCGTGGCTATGCGAAGCATCAAAACTAATCATTGAATCCGTTTATTATTGCATAAATTTTATCAAAGACTGAATTGGATTATTTTGAGTTTAGTTTGTAACTTTGAGTTCTTTAAAAAATGCATCTATGAAACTCGTTATATCACCGGCCAAGTCTTTAGATTTTGAACGTCAATTGCCAACTTCGGCATCTACCGAAGCTTGCTTTTTAAAAGAAGCTGAACGCCTTAATCGCTTGATCAAAAAGAAATCAGCCCGAAGTTTATCTAGGCTGATGAATATTTCCCCGGCGCTCGGTGAGCTCAATTATGAACGCAACCAGAAATGGCAGTTGCCCTTTACCAAAGACAATGCGCGTCCTGCGGTTTATGCCTTTAATGGTGATGTGTATCGCGGACTGGATGCCTACAATATTTCGGAAGAAAAAATTGAGAAACTCAACGATACCGTTCGTATTATTTCAGGATTATACGGCCTCTTAAAACCACTGGATCTCATTCAGCCATATCGCTTGGAAATGGGGACGCGATTTCCGGTGGGAAAGAATAAAAATCTCTATGCCTTCTGGAAGAAAAAGGTCACGCAAGCCTTAAATGATGAACTGGAGGACGATGAACTCTTTTTGAATATTGCCAGCAACGAATATTTCAAGGCCATTGACACCAAGGCCTTGAAGGTCCCTGTATATTATATCAATTTTAAAGAGTTCAGGGATGGAAAATATATGACGGTTGGTTTCCTTGCGAAATTAGCCCGCGGTTATATGACGCGTTACTTGATCGATACTGATGCTGAAACCCTTGAAGATGTGAAAGGCTTTAATTATGAAGGTTATGGGTTTAGTGAAGAATTGTCTTCTGAATACAATCTTGTTTTCACCCGATAAAAAAAGCGAGGAGAACCTCGCTTGATCATTTTATTTATAATGCTTGCAGGCGAATTACTTCTCTAATCCACCATCTAATTTATCCTGATAGGCTTTAAGCTCGTCCCATTTTCCATCAGCTGCCATTTTTGCTTGTTTTGGCCAGGTATCAGTCACATGATTTCCGCGCACATTGGCTATAATCTCTGATAACTTAGCCGGTTTTGCTTTAGATAGGTCAGTAAAAGTAACAATGTCTGCAGCATTTAAGGTTTCAGCAATTTTTGGCCCGATGCCTTCGATCTTTTTCAAATCTTCAGGCTTGGCAGTTGCTTTTTTAGCAGCAGTTTTAGGTTTAGCATCCTCAGCTGGCTTTTCTTCTTTTACCTCTTCTTTTGGAGCTTCGACAACTTCATCTTTTGTCACTTCAGTTTCAACAACAGTTTCAGTTTCAACCTTTTCTTCAACTTCTACAACCTCGACAGTGTCAACGACGGTTTCAACAGCAACTTCCACTTCAACTTCGGCAATTGGTTTGGCTTGAACCTTTGGCTTAGCAGTTGTTTTTTTCCTGGATTTAACTACAGAACCGATCGGTTTTCTTTTTCTTGGCCGCCGCACTCCGTAGCTTCGATTAGTGATCTTTCCACGACGTGTTTTTTTATCTCCTTTTCCCATAAGGTCTATTTTTAGTTGTTAGTGTGCTAAAAGTACTATTTTTAGCAACGAATACAAAATAGGCATGTTCTTTCACCAACATCCATACGAACCCTTTATTCTGCCCGATTCAACGAAGTTAATCGTTGGCACACTTCCGCCACCTAGATTTTCTACAGGTCAATTATTGGATAAGGACGTTGATTTTTGTTACGGCAGTTATTACAATTCACTATGGCTCTATATCGATAAGATCCATGATCTTAATTTGCGTTATGATAATTCCCAGGAGGCTATCGATGAACGAAAACAGTTTTTAATTCGCCATAAAATTGGGGTTTGTGATATTGTTGAAAGTTGTGAACGCGACAAGATAAATGCTTCCGATTTGGGAATGCGAAATATCCAGCTTCGAGATGTTATTGACTATTTAAAAACGTTTGAAAAGGTCGACACTTTATTATTTACCGGTGGCAACAGTAAGAACGGTCCGGAATATTTTTTCAGAAAGCATCTCAAAGATTATGGTCTGAAACTCGAATTGGTATCGAAGGATACGCCGAAGATTCATCAATTTCAATTGAATAGCCGAGACATCAAAACAGTATCTCTAACTTCAGCATCAGGATCTGCTAATATCAGTATTGGCAGCAATTCCGAATACAAACGACTTAAGTCTGAAAATCCGGGATACACAACCTTCGATTTTCGGTTGAGGCAGTACAAACAATTTCTATGATCTTTTTTTAAGCAGATACAGCTGTTCATTTAAAACTTCATCCTGAAATGATTGCTCTGAAGCATACTGATTGATCAGGTTATAATAATCTTGATGATCGATCAAATTATAGTTATCCATGTTTTCATAGAATTCGTCCGGAAGGATCTGATAATCGAAATGATCGCTCGATGCAACTTCATTTTTAAAGAAACTGACTAATCTATTGAAGACCTTAGACTCCCTAATCGATTCATTATAAGAAACACTTCCAATGAAATCATTGGGATTTTGAATTTTTGAAAAGAAATCAAACAAGCGGATCGTTTCTTTTTGATTTAGAAAAAACAAGACGCCTTCCAGCAGAATAAAGGTCGATCTATCTTCTGTAATGGTCCGAATCTCATGGCCTAATTGCAATTCATAATTCAGGGAAAAATCGGTACTTAGGTAATGTACATTTCTATTAGGTAATTTATAATCACTTAAATATGAATTGATTTTTTCCTGTTTATGGCTGATCACATCAGGTTTGTCAATTTCAATATGGATAAGGCCCTCACTCAGAAGATAAGGATACATACTAAACCCACATCCAAAATTTATGAGCACTTCTATTTCATTACGTTGCAAGGCACTGTTTATTTTCTCGTAGAAATATCGGTTACGCAGACAGTGGGTTAAGGCTTCATCTCCGGAAAC
>JABDLA010000190.1 GCA_013001965.1 Flavobacteriaceae bacterium
TTCTGCTTCCACAGTCATTAATGTTGGCTATCATGCCATGAAATTGGCAATATCTGTTGACCCGAAACTGGATAAGCAGTCAAAAGATCATAAGATCACCATTGACTCCAAGAATTTGAATAATGAATTTGTTTCAGCCAATGGTTCGATAAAAATATTCAAATTAGAAGCACCAGATCAGGTATTGCGCCCACGACCTTGGTTAGCCCCCGATTATCAGGATTTTTCCGAAGAAATCTATCGAAAACTATTTCCACATGAACCCTATGGCAATGAACACGACAGCAATAATTGGAGAAAAGGAAAATTGGTGTATTCCGAATCCTTTGACACGAACAAATCGAAAAACATCAGACTTGGTAATATCAGGAAATGGATGTCCGGGCAATATATTATAGTCGTGGAGGCCAAAGATAAATTCGGGCAAGATGTTAGGGATGAAGCCAAAACCTTCTTATATGCAACCAATGATAAGATAATGGCCGATAATCAACTCTTCGGAATAACCACTAACAAAACACAGTATAACTCAGGTGAAAAAGTTCTTTTGCAATTGGGGTCTGCCACAACCCTGACCGTAACCGTTGATATTGAAAAGGATCAGAAAATTGTTGATTGGCACATCATACAATTAAATAATAACAAGAAAACAATTTCTATTCCGGTCAGTGACGATGATATCGGCGGGTTTTTTATTCACTATAGTTTTGCCGGTTATAACAGTTTTGAAGGAAATTCTATGCTAATATCAGTGCCATATCCTTCATCTGAACTTGAAATTGAAACACTCACGTTTAGGGATAAATTAAAACCTGGTGATGAGGAATTATGGAGTTTTAAAATTAAAGGGCCAAAAGGTGATAAAGTAGCCGCCGAATTGTTGGCAGGTATGTACGACATGTCCCTGGATCAATTTAAACCCCATCTTTGGAATTTCAATCCAATTCAAAGACCAATCCCTTATTCATATAAAAGACCCAAGGCCGGACAGAGTTTCAATCAACAAAATTTCAGAGTATATGATAAGCCTTTGCCATATAGAAATTTAAGTCTTCGGCAATATGATCAATTGAATTGGTTTGGACTATATTTTGGGAATAACCGTAACGTCCAAATACGTGGTTATGCCTCCGGAGTCATGGTCACAGGAGATGAAGCCGTCGAAGAAATGCCTATGATGATGAAGGCAGATAATGCTGAATTGGATGAGGTGGTCATTGAAGGCGAAGCTCCAATTACTTCAGAGGAGATTATTGTAGGTGCCGGCACTCCGGCAAAAGAGCAAACTTTTGACGATGTACAAGTCAGAAAAAACCTGGAAGAAACCGCTTTCTTCTTACCGCAATTAAATACCGATGAAGAAGGCAATGTAAGCTTTAGTTTCAAGACACCTGAGTCATTAACTAGATGGAAACTGCAACTTCTGGCACATACCAAAACTTTAGAACATGCCATTACTTCATTAGAAGCCGTAACTCAAAAAGAGCTGATGGTCATTCCAAATGCTCCGCGTTTCCTGAGAGAAGGTGATCAAATCATAATTCAAAGTAAAATTTCAAATATATCTGACAATGCCCTGTCCGGACAGGCCGTATTGCAGTTGTTTGATGCCACCAACGGCCGGGAGATCGATGCTAAATTGGACAATAGTGATCCTGTTCAACTTTTTAGTGTTGATGCAAAAAGTAATACCAATGTGGCGTGGTCATTATCGATTCCTTTTGATGTTCAAGCTGTACAGTATAAGGTCATTGCTAAGGCAGGTGATTTTAGTGATGGTGAGCAAAATGCCCTTCCGGTGCTTTCAAATCGTATGCTGGTGACAGAATCCATGCCCATGTGGATTAGAAGCAATCAATCAAAGACTTTCACATTAGATAAGTTGAAAACCAATGTATCGACAACTTTAAAACACCATAATTTAACTTTGGAAATGACCTCAAATCCAGCCTGGTATGCCGTTCAGGCCTTGCCATACCTGATGGAATTCCCCTATGAATGCAACGAACAAACCTTTGCGCGTTTTTATGCCAATGCCTTAGCAACTCATATCGCCAATTCAAATCCGAGGATTCAGGAGGTTTTCAACCAATGGAGAAATACCGATGCCCTTTTGAGCAATTTAGAAAAGAACCAGGAACTAAAATCACTGCTTATCCAGGAAACCCCTTGGCTGCGCGATGCTCAAAGTGAAACCGAACAAAAGAAGCGTATCGCTTTATTGTTCGATCTGAATAAAATGAAAAACGAAATGCTGGTTTCAGTACGAAAACTCCAAAACAATCAAATGCAAAGCGGTGCATGGCCCTGGTTTAATGGAGGCCGCGCTAATAGGAGCATTACCCAACATATTGTTGCAGGTATGGCGCATTTAGAACATCTCAATGGTTTTGAGATTGATGAAAACTCAGCTTCTATCATGAAAAAGATGCTGGTTAAGGCATTGCCCTATCTTGATGGTGAGTTCGTTAAAGAATATCAGGACATTCGAAAATATAATAAGGACGTTGATCTTTCTAAAGATCATTTAACGAGTTCCCAATTACACTATTTATATTTAAGAAGTTTTTTCCCTGAAAGAAAAGTTTCAAAGGAGGTTCAATCGATAATCGAATACTATAAATCACAGATACGAAGTTATTGGCTGAAACGATCGCTGTATCAGAAGGGTTTGATGGCGTTGATCATGCATCGTTCTCAAGACAATACAACCTCATCCAAATTATTGAATTCCCTGAAGGAAAATAGCATCACTTCTGAAGAACTTGGCATGTACTGGAAAGAGAATACAAACTCCTGGTATTGGTACCAGGCACCTGTAGAAACCCAGGCGTTGTTAATTGAGGCCTTTACTGAAATTGAAAATGAAACAGAGACCATTGATAATTTGAAGATCTGGTTGCTGAAAAACAAACAAACCAATCGTTGGAAATCAACAAAAGCAACGACAGAGGCAGTTTATGCCTTACTATTACAAGGGTCTGATTGGCTAAGTGTTACCGACATGGTTGATATCGTTTTAGGAAATAAAGCTATTGATCCCCAGAAATTGGAAGATGTGAAAGTCGAAGCCGGAACAGGATACTTTAAAACATCATGGTCGGCTGCGGAAAT
>JABDLA010000021.1 GCA_013001965.1 Flavobacteriaceae bacterium
TGATAGTGTTCTTGTTGCGCATCAGTTGGTTGGACCAAAAATAAATCGATTTATCGCCTTAATTCAACATTTTCCAACAACTAAATTTGCTGCGATCATAGATAATACCGACAGCTTATTAGCTCTGGAAAAGGAAGCAATGAACTCTAATGTCTCAATTGATGTCTATATTGATATCAATAACGGCATGGATAGAACGGGTATTGAAATAGGGCAGGGACTTAATGAACTTATCGATCAAATTAAACCTTCAAATACGCTTAAATTCAAAGGTTTGCATGTTTATGACGGACAATTTAGAGACTCGGATTATGATGACAGACATGCCCAGGTTGAAGGCGCGATGCAGCAGGTCTTAAAATTATATGAAGATCTTAAGAATGAATCTAAGGAACTTGAATTAGTTTGTGGTGGCACACCTACCTTCTCATCCCATCTTTTTCATGCGTATCGAATATGCAGTCCGGGCACCTGTGTGTTCTGGGATTGGGGATATGATGAAAAATTGTCTGAGCAGAATTTTCAATATGCTGTTTTGATCGTTACTCGAATAATCTCCAAACCAACCGAAGGCATTATAACCATTGACCTGGGTCATAAATCGGTTGGATCTGAAAACCCGATCGACAAACGCGTAAAATTTTTAAATCTCTCTAATTACAGCTTAAAATCACAAAGCGAAGAACATGGGGTTCTGGAAGTCGATAATTGGGACGAATTAAAAGTGGGGGAAGTGCTTTTTGGTGTTCCGTTTCATATTTGTCCCACAGTAAATCTTCACGATGCATTTTCAGTAATTTCTAATGGAAAAAAAGTGGATCAATGGCAAATCGCAGGTCGACAGCGGAAAATAACCATCTGAAAATTCAGACAAAAAAAAAGATACATAAAAAACGCCACACCTACGTGGCGATTTTTTATGTAC
Source organism: Flavobacteriaceae bacterium (assembly GCA_013001965.1). GTDB lineage: Bacteria > Bacteroidota > Bacteroidia > Flavobacteriales > Flavobacteriaceae > JABDLA01. The sequence continues at coordinate 926 of JABDLA010000021.1, forward strand.
CAGACTAACTCAAATAAATATGTTTAATTTATTATTTTAAATTCACAACGACGGTTGATATCATACTCTTCCTCTTCGCACATGTTTTCTTTCACACAATGATTAAGTGGCTGAAGTTCACCGTAGCCTATACTTTTCAAACGATCTCTGTCTATACCCTGACTTACAAGGTATTCTAAAGTTGAGGCCGCTCGTTTTTTCGATAGGTTCAAGTTGTAGTCATCGGTTCCTCTTGCATCGGTATGGGCTGATACTTCAATTTCCATTTCAGGATATTTTTTCATCAGGTCAACCAAAGTGTTTAAGATAGTTGCCGCATCAGGACGAATATTCCATTTGTCGAAATCGAAAAATATCTTTTCCAGATCAACCTTAGCAACACCTTCTTCATCTTCAGTAATGTCTTCTTCAACATCGGCGTATTTTTCAAGTTCTAAATAGATATCATGACTGATCTTTCCATCCTTATCGGTTGAGAATTCTACGTCATAAGGGATGTACTGCGAACGTGTTCCTCTGACCTTATATTTTTTATTAGGTTCAATTTTAAACAGATAAAAGGCATCTTCCTTTACAATTGTATCCTGAATCACCGTTCCATATTCATCAAAGAGGGTGACCAGCGAATTCGGTAATAGCTCCTTGCTATTCTTATCCTGAACAAGGCCGCTAACCTGATATTTTGTTAATATATTGTCTTCTCTGGCAAAGCCATATAGGCGATCGTAGCCCGAACGATTTGACGATACATAACCCTGATTATCTTTTTCGTTTACCACAAAAGCGAAATCATCCATATGGCTATTGATATTGTCACCGAGATTCACGGCGTTATCAAATTCGCCATTGACCAAATTCGATCGGAAAACGTCAAGACCACCATATCCCAGAAAACCATTAGATGCAAAATAAAGCACATCTATATCGCTGATAAAGGGGAACTGTTCTCGATGTTTAGTATTGATTGTGGGCCCAAGATTGACAGGCTCTCCAAAACTACCATCATCGTTAATGTCAATTTTATAGATGTCGAATCCACCATAGCCATCTGGCATATCACTGGAGAAATACAATGTTTTCTCATCCTTGCTCAGGCTTGGGTGTTGTGTACTGAATTTATTTGAATTGAATGGAAGCGCCTTGATCTTCGTCCACTGACCATCAACCAACTCAGCTTTATAAATTTTTATATGTGCAATTCGGTCCTCATCGGTTTTTGAACGGGACTTATTGGTTCTGTTAAAATACATGGTTTTGCCATCCTTTGTAAAGGTGGCATTACTTTCATGAGCATTGGTATTAATGGCTTCTGAAAATGGAACAACATTACTTATTTTTCCATCTGAACTCAATGAAGCTGAATACAGATCTAATGTGGGTTCGTCATTCCAAACAAAAACCGGCCGATCCGTATTCCGGGTCGAGGCAAATACGACTTTATCATCACCATAAAAGGCCATTCCGAAATCGTTGTTAGTACCTTCATTATCCAATGGTTTTAAATCAAATACATGAGGCGTCGTTTTTAAGGTTTCCTCGATAAATGCCGAGGTGTTAATAGGTTTGTTATAGTATTTGCTTAAAAAAGCATCTGCTTCTTTGTAGTCCTTAACACCTTTAAGCGCCTGGGCATATCTGAACTGAAGTTCTATATCGATAGAATCTCCATAGGTTACAAATAGTTCTCTATACGTCTTTACAGCCTTTTGCATTGCAAAATTGTAATAATAAGAATCGGCCAAATTCTCAAGAACTTCCTGAGTCCGATCTTTGGTTTCATACAATTCGGCGGCCTGGGCGTATGCTTCTAATTTAAAAAGCTTATTGGCTTTTTTAAGGTTCCCTTTTTGTGCGTGTACTGCTGTGCAGACAAACAGAAGGGAGGCGAATATGTAGATATATTTTTTCATAAGTCTCATAGTTAAAATTAGAAGAAACGCGGTGAGCGGTCATGCCCCGTTTTCAGATTAAACAAATCGACATCAAAGAGTACGAATATCTCATGAGAGCCTGAATTATAATCACTCAAGTTGCTGGTCGTATAATCGTATGCATATCCAATTCTTAATTCAGGAGTCACCCTGAAATTCACCATGGCGTTAATAGCATCACCTACGCGATATCCAAGTCCTGCTTCAAATTTTTTATTGATCAGTACATTCGCATTCAAATCGATTGCGATAGGAGCACCGCTAACACCACGAACCATAATAGATGGCTTTAACTTAAGATCGGAAACAAAATCAAAGACATAACCACTGGTCAGATAAAAGTGGATATCTTCAACGCCAGTTGCCCTGACACCATTTTCTGTTTCGATATGCTTGGAAGTTAAAAGATTTGGTGCAGATAAGCCGGCATAAAAGTTGTCGGTAAAATAAAAAGTTCCAATTCCAATATTAGGAAAGGTCTTATTGACATTTTCGTTAAACGCAACATCCGTACTTGTATCCCCAGATTGGAGAATAAATCCGTTAAAATCCGCCTTAAAAAAGGTGAATCCTGCTTTAAGTCCGAGTGCTAATTTTCCGGTATTGCTTACCGGTAACACATAGGCAAAATCGGCATATACATTGGTCTCATCCACGACATCACCAATATTGTCATTGATTAATGAAATTCCGAGTTCTACACGTTCTGTAATAGGCGTGTGGGCGAAAAATGTTCCTGTATTCGGTCCACCATCAATACCTACCCATTGCGTTCGATATAATCCACCAATATTGAGAATGCCTTCTTCGGCAGTTGCATAAGCCGGATTGATCACACTCATATTATACATATATTGGGTGAATTGAGGGTCTTGCTGGCCATATCCCATTAGCATGCTAAACAGGAAGATCCAAACTAATATGATTCTATATTTTATATCTATTGTTTTCATGTCTTATCTGTTTAGGTAAAGTCTTCCTTGTAGGGGTTTAGTTGAACCATCATTAAAATTCACAATGTAGAAATACACGCCAACCGATAGGTCGTCTTTGTTCAACAATCGTGATTGATTAGATCTGCCATTGAATCGCGGCGTGCTTGCACCACCTTTATAGACCAGATTACCATTGCGATTATATATTTCCATTGTAAAATTAGGATAGAGATAATCTAAATTATCCACGTCGTAGGTATCGTTTACACCATCATCATTGGGCGAAAAGCCATCAGGAAAAATGATATCTCCACAAAATGACAAGTCGGGTGTTACCGCTAGCCTTACACTGCTTTCACAGCCCGATACGGAGTCGATCAAAGCGGCGTAATAGGTTGCATTTCCTACTAATACAGTATTTGGATCAACTATATTTCCACCGGTTGCAGCATCGTACCAAACGAGATTGTCCAGTCCGTTATATTCACTTATGATATCAGATAAAATCAAAATGGTTGGATCATCATTGATACAAAGTTCCAATCCAGGGCTCACCAGGGAAGGCGTAGGTGCATCATTAACTGATACGTTCACTTCAACTCTAGACGATGATTCACAACCTGATCCATCATCCTGTGTAGCGAAATAATCTTCACCATCTATGAGCGCTTCGGTCGAAGCCAAAGCTGTAGTTGATGTGGCGTCGTCATACCATTGTATATTTGAACCACTTACGGCTACGTCTAAATCGGAAACCGTTGGGTTATCTTCTAAACAAAAATCCAGTTGTCCTTGTAATAAGGTTGGTGATGAGCTGTCATTAACTGAAATCGTCAATTGTGCTGAAGCATCTGTTGAACATGGCGCTGTTGCCATAACAGTATAGGTATATACACCTGCTGCATCAACAGTTGGATCAAAAATATCGGTGCCACTTGCCAGGGCAGGTGACCATGTACCTCCCGCATCAGGTGTTCCACCTAAGAGAGTGAGTAAATCTACCGGGCCATCAGAAACACAGAGTGCAGCTGAGGCATCTGACCCGGCATTTGCTGCCTGGGTTACCGTAATGACTACATCACTACTGGCTGTGCTACAGCCATTGCTAATTGTATACGTATAGGTACCTTCGGCATCATTCAAAGGATCAAATATATTTCCTCCACCGGATAGTGCAGGTGACCATGTTCCACCAGGATCTGCACCACCTAGGAGTGCGAATAGATCAACTGGCCCATTATCACTACAAATATTTAAAGATGCATCAGTTCCTGCGTTAACAGGATCCTCTACGATAACGGTGACCACTGTACTCGCATCCGTACACGGCGGAATCGCGGTTACTAAATAGGTGAAATCATATGATCCAGGTGGCACACCTGTGGCATCGAAAATACTTCCGGATAATTGTCCGGTAGCATCGGTGTCGATCCAGGTACCTCCGGGATCTTGAGATCCGTCAAGAGCAGTATTCAAATCCACCGTTGCATTATCAGTACAAACCGATAAGGGCGAATTGGTTGCCACTCCTGAAATTGGAGACATGTTTATTGTTACGGTTACTTCAATTCTACCAATAGATTCACAGCCTGAAACGGTATCGGTTTGTGAAGCGAAATAATCTTCACCATCAACCAATGCTGTGGCAGGGTCTAGAGCAGTGCCTCCTGTCGCATCATCATACCAAAGTATGTTTGAGCCCGAGGCAGATAGATCGGCGACTGTTGCACTATCACAAAACTCCTGAGTTGCCGGAGCAGTAGGAGGGGCGATCTCGATGACAGTAATGACTACGGTCTCGAAATCATCCGAACAGCTGCCCATGTTACTAATGGAATAGGTAAAATTATATGAAACGTTAGGGGTCAATATTGTTAAATCCACGAGACTTCCGCTGAGAGCTCCTGAGCCATCATCATCAGACCAGGTACCTCCGGTATCGTTGCCGGAAAGCTGGGTGAACAGATCAACAGGAGTCTGAGATGGAACATCGGCCAGACAAATATCTAAAGGAGTTGCTGTTCCTGCTGTGGTAAATTCTTCAATGGTTACGGTTACAGTTGTTGAATTACTACAACCGTCTCCGGATGTAATACTATAGGTAAAATCATAACTTCCAACGGCTAAACCAGTGAGATCAACATCACTGCCAGACAATGCGCCGGTGGCGTCATCATCACTCCATGTTCCTCCGGGATCGTTACCACTAAGCTGACCGAAGAGGTCTAATGGTGAATTGGCTGCGACATCGGTTTCACAAACTGTGAAAGGAATAGCGGTTCCTGTTATTGGTTGTGGGTTTATCGTAATGGTAACTGTTGCGGTATCAGTGCCACAACTACCAGCACCGGTTACGGAATAGGTAAAATCGAAACTGCCTGGACCTAAAAGGGTGAGGTCAACATCACTGCCTGAAAGAGCACCAGTCGCATCATCATCACTCCATGTTCCTCCAGGATCGTTACCACTGAGCTGACCAAACAGGTCTAAAGGTGAATTACTTGCGGCATTCTCCTCACAAATTTCAAAAGGAGTTGCTGTTCCCGCTTCTGCCGGATCTTCAATGGTAATTGTAACTGAGACCGAATCACTACATGTTCCGTTGTCTAACGTATAGGTAAATGTATATGGACTTCCTGCAACAGTAAATCCGGTGATATCTATAGGGTTCGAAACCGTATTTCCATTACCATCGGTCCAGACGCCACCATTATTATCTTGTGAACCATCTAAAGCATTAAACAAATCAAAAGGTGAATTTGCGCCAAGATCGGTTTCACAGAATGCAGCATTTATAGCCACTCCGGGATTTGGATCTTCTAAAATAATAACCTGTACCGTTGTAAATTCTATGGCACATGGGTTTGGTAATAAATTCACTGTATATGTAAAATCATAAGTACCCGGACCAAATCCTGAAAGATCTACCGGGTTTGAGATGATCGGATCGGTTGGTAATGTACCAATGGTCCATTGTCCGCCAGGATCTTCGCCGTCCAGTAAACTGAACAGATCAAAGGAAGAAGGTGCAGCTGATTCGCAAAAGCTCATCGGACTCGCTGCAGCGACTGTTCCTGAGGTGAAATTTTGATGAATTGTTATTGTAACTGTGGAATTGCCATCAGGGCAACCCGCTGATGTTGTTGGAACTGTATAAGTAAATACATAAGTTCCCGGGCCTAGTCCTGAAATATTAACCGTACCAAGATGTCCGTTTGAAGTGGCAAGTGGTCCGGTCCAACTTCCTGTTGTATCGGGAGAACCTCCCAATTCATCGAATAAGTTAAAATCTGCTGGTGGAATGCTGTCTTCGCAATAATCAAGTACCGCAGAAGTTCCTGAGTCAACCGGGTCATCAATGAAGACCTGTACAGCAACAACATTACTTGTGCAGAAAAAATCATCGACCTGAATGTAATAAGTATTACCATCAACCAATACTGTTGAAGGCAATAGGGCGGGTAGTATGGGATTTCCCATACCGTCTATATTGTCATACCAATTAAAATTATCGGTTGTTCCGGGATCAAGGTCTGCGACAGTTGGATTTGTATCAGAACAAAAATTCTGCGTCAATGGCGGAGTAGGATCGGGGGGAGAATCGAATATGGCCGTATTTCCAATTTCCAATTGGCTTTTACAACCACCACTATCAACAAATACATTATAAAAAATATCGGTTCCAATTAATGGGTCAGCCGGATTCGCGAGTGTTGTCAAGTCGAAATCCTCGTAAACTTCGACGCTTCCGCCAGACGGGATGTTTGGAACAAGCACATCATCAATATACGATTGAACAGTTGGGTTCTCATTACTACAGAAAATACCATCCAGGTTTTGACCTGAGGCATCAACAACAAAATCAACTGTAATAGCATCTCTTGTACCACAGCTACCGGTATTATCTCCGGCATAATAGGTCCCTTCAAGAACCAATTGGTTATTAGGAATGATGGCACCTCCTGTTGGGGCGTCATACCATACAATCCCATTGCCAATATCGGTAACAAAGGTGTTCAGGTCACTGAAAACAAATCCGCTTGCATCACAAATGGAAGGAGAAGGATCATTGACAGTTGGACATTGTGCAAATCCGTAAAGTGCGAAAACCAAAAAGAACAGATTCAATAGTACTTTACGAACAGACGTAAGTAACTTCAGTTTAATCATAGATCTGGGTTTTATTTTTAATTAATAGCAAAAATTAATAAATCTACGTAAGATGATTCCTTCAAAAAATGTTGTAAAACAATCGATTTACGTTTAAAATATCGACGAAAGGTAATATATTATCGATGAAAAACAAATTATTTTAGAATTATTTTTATTTGCAAGCTTTGAAGAAATGCTTGAAACTTGCATAAACTAAGAGAAAACCGGAAAATTAATATGTTATAATAATAATGTGATATTAAAGGGCTTTGGCAATTTCGGCCGCCAGTTTCACATTATTGAACATTAATTCAATATTTGCATCAAGGCTCAATCCATCGGTCAGGTCTTTAACTTTGCCTAAAAGGAATGGCGTACTTTCCTTTCCCTTAATACCTAGCCTTTTTTCTTCAGTAATGGCTTGATCTATTGCAGAATTCATCATTTCAAAGTCCAGGCCTTTATCGGTAGGGACCGGATTAGCGATAAGAACACCACCTTTTAAGTTTAGGGCCCATTTGGTCCGAAGTAATTCCGCGATTTCTTCAGCGCTTTGCATTTCATAATTGACCTTGAAACCACTTTTCTGAGAATAAAAAGCGGGTAGTTCGGAAGTTTTGTAGCCTAAAACCGGTACACCGAAGGTCTCGAGATATTCCAGTGTAAGTTCAAGATCCAGGATAGCCTTAATGCCGGCGCAAACGACGGCCACATTAGTATTTGCCAATTCCTGTAAGTCGGCCGAGATATCGAAAGATTCCGAAGCACCTCTATGAACACCACCAATGCCGCCTGTGGCAAATACCCTGATCCCAGCCAAATTTGCTGCTATCATGGTCGAGGCTACCGTTGTTGCACCATCCATTTTTTGTGCCAACAAATAAGCAAGGTCCCTGCGGCTGGCTTTTGTGATTTGAGATCCCGATTTTGCCAAATAATCGATCTCCTGGGCACGTAATCCAATTTTCAAGCGACCACTAATAATGGCTACAGTAGCAGGAATGACACCCTGATCTCTTAATATCTGCTCAACTTCTAATGCAGTATCCCGATTTTGGGGATAGGGCATACCATGAGATATAATAGTCGATTCAAGGGCTACGATAGGTTGATTATTAGCCAGAGCATTTTTCAATTCGGAAGTTATATCGAGATATTTTGTAATCATAGCATGGCCTCTAGCATCATTTGTTCATTGATTTCAGGATGTACAGCATTTTTATGTTGTATGGTTATTCGGGCACAGGCAGATCCGTGCTCCACCAGGTTAAACATGTCTAAGCCTTTGTATTCGCCGTATAAAAGTCCGGCCATAAAGGCGTCACCTGCACCATTGGTATTAACAGCTTCAATGATCTTATTCTTGGCAATAAATACTTCCTTTTCATCTCCATAAACTACACCATCCTTGCCAAGCGTAATAAATACCTTTTTAACACCGAGTTCTAAAAAATGTTCTACGATCCTTTCATGATCCGATTCAAGTTCGACCTTGATATCACTTAGCAATTCAGCTTCCAGAATATTACATTTTAAAATGTAGAGCCTGTCTAAAATTGATTTGGCCTTTAATGCTTTTTTGGCCGATACAGCCTCGAGCGCAAATCGAACATCAGGGAGATGTTCTGTGACGAGTTCAAGTGTTCGAGCCGGTAAATTGGTTTCAAGCACACAATATTTGTTTTTCCCAATAACATCCAGATTATCCAGAATAAAGGAGTCGGGGATGTCGTCATAAATATCCATGGCCGACAAGCCTAAGGCCAGGTCATTGTGTCTGTTCATGATGGCGATATACATCGATGTTTTTCGATTCTCGAGTACTAAACTGTGTTTTGTTGAAATACCAAGTTCATTACAGGAATCAATTATAGTTTTAGAGAATTCATCGTCGGCAAATACACTTAAAAATTCCACCTCAAAATCGAGCCGTTTTAAGTTTTCAGCGATATTTCGGCCTACACCACCCAGAATGGTTTCCAACCTGCCAATATTGGCATCTTTATAAATTAGTTTATCTTTTGAAAATCCAATCAAATCAATATTTGAGGCTCCAATTACCGTTATTTTAGGGGTGTCTGACATCTTTATTACGAATTAAATATAAACTCACTTAAATTTAAGTAATTTTACGTGATTATAGGTCTTAACCAATGCAAAAATTTAAGTCAAAATTTGAATCAGATACAGCTATCATTGGTGTCATTCATGTCCGGGCCTTGCCGGGGACTCCAAAGAACAGCTTAGAGCCAAATGCAATAATTGATCATGCAATCAAGGAGGCCACTATTTATAAAGATGCAGGTATCGATGCCATAATGATTGAAAATATGCATGATGTGCCATATCTTAAAGGTAGTGTAGGGCATGAGATCACGGCAATAATGACCCTCATTGGTCATGAAGTAAAGTCGAATACTCAATTAAATACTGGCATTCAAATCCTTGCGGCAGCCAACAAAGAGGCCCTGGCGGCAGCAAAAGCTGCAAACCTTGATTTTATTCGAGCAGAAGGTTTTGTTTTTGCTCATACTGCTGATGAGGGTATAATCGAATCCCAGGCGGGTGAATTATTACGATATCGAAAACAAATTGGAGCTGATCATATTTCGGTGTATACAGATATTAAGAAAAAGCACAGTGCCCATGCCTTGACACAGGATATCACTCTGTTAGAAACGGCCAATGCTGCACGATTTTTTCTAAGTGATGGTGTCATTGTTACGGGGAATCATACAGGAATTCCACCGAATGAGGTCGATTTAAAGATTTTAAAAGAGCATTTGGATTTTCCAGTTATTATCGGATCGGGAATGAGCATTGAAAATGCAAAAATCTATTTACCCATTTGCGATGCCATGATCGTTGGGTCCCATTTCAAAGCAGAAAGCTTTTGGGAAAATGAACTCGTTTATGATAAGGTTGCAAGATTCATGGCGCATATTAAAGGCTAGGTCTTTTATGACCTCTAACGTTTAAATAAATCAGTCCTAATTCTTTATCAATCGCTTGACCGTCCCCTTATCGTTATGAATTACTTTTACAAGATATACGCCGGCATCTAAGACGGCAATGTCAAATTCGCGACGCTCGGTTTCAAACACCTTTTTTCCCAAAACATCATAGATCTCTACTTTATCCATATCACCATATATATACACCTCTCCATTGGTAGGGTTAGGAGTGATCTTGATTTCATCGGAAATCACAGGATCTACAACATACAATGGTTCGGCTGGAACCGAAAAGGCCTGGACAGTGAAAACCGTTAAAAAGAGTAAGCTTAATGTCAAGGTTGAAATCCGTATCTTAGATAGGCTAAAGATCGGCTTCAAAATAAATTGAACTGAAATTGAAAAAAGTAGTTTTAATATCATAGTAGGTTAATTTGGTTGAATAAATATATGAGAATTAAATTAAATTAAGAAGTAACACTGGGGTTTTAACACAAATTTTGAAATTTTTTTGAACTTATTAATATTTTTTAAAATTTTGATATGCAAAAAGTTAAGCCGTGTTATATAACTTATTTATAAACCCATTGAAAGACAGTTGAACAGCATGTTAATAAACCAGATTTTAGAGCGAAAAAATCATAAACCTATAATTTGGGATGCATTTTTTAAGGCAGACCAGAGACCTAAACCCTTGGTCATTTTTTGTCACGGTTACAAAGGATTTAAGGACTGGGGCTGCTGGGACTTGGTAGCTCAGGAATTCGTGACTGCTAATTTTTGTTTTATCAAATTTAATTTTTCGCATAATGGCGGTACTGTCAAACAACCCATTGATTTCCCAGATCTTGAAGCATTTTCTGATAATAATTATAGTAAGGAATTGCTAGATCTGGAGGATATGATCACTTTTTTATTATCCGAAGAAAACCCGATTATTAATGAAATCAATCCACATCAAATCTCACTCATTGGCCATTCGCGTGGTGGTGGGATCTCCATCATTAAGGCGTCTGAGGACAAACGGGTAAAAAAGTTAGTGACCTGGGCCAGTATCAGCGATTTCGGTATGCGGTTTCATCCCGAAGAAGCCATAAGCCAATGGCAAGAGGCAGGCGTAATGTATGTTTTAAATGGACGGACAAAACAACAGATGCCCCATAAATTTCAGTTTTATGAAGACTTTATCAAAAACAAGGACCGATTAAATTTAAGATCAGCCTCTCAAAGCCTTAAAATCCCGCATTTGATCATTCATGGAAAAAATGATCCCTCCGTACCTCATCAAGCAGCAGTGGATATTCATGCCTGGAACCAAAAAAGTGAGCTTTTGCTGTTGGAAAACGCCAATCATGTTTTTGGTGCGAAGCATCCCTGGGAAGAGGAAGAATTACCTTCACAGCTATCAGAAATCACTCAAAAGAGCATTGATTTTATCAGCTAAGTTGTACCTTGTTCTAAACCAACCAATTAAATAATGAAAAAAACACTCATCTTCCTGTATGGGATACTCTCATACATTGTATTTCTTGCCTCATTTTTGTACGCTATTGGATTTGTCGGTAATTTTATCGTACCAAAGTCAATTGATTCAGGCGAAGCCACAGGGATGACGATGTCTATTGTCATCAATCTCGCCTTATTAAGTCTTTTTGCTATTCAACATAGTATTATGGCACGTCCGGGATTCAAGAAGAAATGGACCAAGATCATTCCTGAATCCATGGAACGCAGCACCTTTGTATTGCTCACAAGTTTGATCCTCTTCCTTATCTTTTGGAAATGGCAACCTATGACAGCAAAGGTCTGGAATATTGAAGGGGAGACCTATGTTCTTATCATTAACATCATTTTCTGGATAGGCTGGGTGATCGTATTGCTATCGACCTTCATGATCAATCACTTCCATTTATTCGGATTGGACCAGGTATATAATAAGCTAAAAGGGAAACCGCCAACAGGCCTAAAATTTAAAGAGCATTTCTTCTATAAGTTTGTAAGGCATCCCATTATGACCGGTTTTATCATTGCTTTTTGGGCCACTCCCGAAATGACACAGGGCCATTTACTATTTGCCGCGGTAACGACTTTGTATATTTTGATATCGGTGAAATACCTTGAAGAACGCGATCTTAGAAATGAATTAGGTGAGGCTTATGTGAGCTACCAAAAACGTGTTCCCATGTTATTTCCGTTTTTAAAATTCGGGAAGAAAGGGTAGTGGTTTAATAAAAACAGAAAAGCACTTTAGGTTTCTAAGGTGCTTTGTTATTTCAGGAAAGATCATTAAAGTTCCAACACCAGTTTCTGTCCTACCTTTAACAAGGAGGTTGTTTTAATATTGTTGGCCACACATATAGATCGAATGGAGACATTATTGCGTCTTGAAATATGAGAAAGGGTATCACCACGTTTTACGATATAGATCTTTTTTTCCTTGTCCAGACTGGCTATGGCTTCTTCCTTAGACAGCAGCAACTCTAATTTGCTTCGTTTTCTGGAGCTATGATGATAAGGATCGGTCCAGCGTCTCGTCACCCATAACTCCGACGATCTGATCTCGTGATCATCACTAAAATCAAATAGATATTCGGGATTGATGGCAATGCCTTTATAACTTGTAATAAGATGCAAATGACTGCCTCTTGCATTCCCTGTAGCACCGCCTTTGCCAAGGATTTGTCCGCGTTGCACGGTGTCATTGACCTTCACCGAATAAGCCGATAAATGCGCATAGGTGGTTTCCAATCCGTTGAAATGCCTGACGATCACGGTTTTTCCATGACCGCTATTATAACTAGCGAATCTTACGATGCCATCCAAAATAGAAACAACCTCATCACCAGTATGCAGATCGATATCAATACCTTTATGTGGCCGCCCATGCCGCCATCCGAAACGCGAAGTAATTACCAGGTCATTCAAAAGCGGAGAGGCATAGTCCTGCTCCTCAAATTTTAAATGCAATGGGAATTTGACCAAGGCATCGGTATAGGGATTAAAGCGCCTGGTGTTCCAATGCTCATCTTTAATATCTATGGTTTCAATCGCTTCTTCAGGCTGAAGATTCGTCTCTTCTGCAGCCGTATTAATTTCCAATTTTAAATCGGGGAATTCTTTTATATCCTGCCCAAAGCCATAAAAAGTGCCTATAAACAATAGGAGGGATGCTACTATTAATTTCATTTAGTTTTCAAAAATTAACTAAGATGTTAAGCGGTTGAAGATTTTGAGTAATTAGTTGGACGACGAATTTAATCAAAATATTTTAACTTTTCAACTTGATGGAAGTGTCTTTTATTAACGCCCATAAAATTTAACTATTGTGTTTATTAAATGTTAAACTTTTGAAAACCGTTCGGATAATATTTGAAAGAAAATTTCATAATCTTGGATGAAATTCGTAAATTATAACCATAAAAAGGAACTAAATATTCCTGAATCTTCTCCCTTTAAAAATTAGTTAGCCACCTGGCAAAGTCAGACATTTAATTATTCCGTAAGGTCTTAAATAGCATACAGATTATTATGAAAGATATTAACGCTTTTTGGCATGCTGCCGCGGAAAAAGGTATTATTAATTCAGGTTCGACTGAGGAAACTATGGAAATTCTATCTGCAGCCGATGAGGAACTAAAAGATGCCATTGATGATGAAAACAGAACACTTCAGAAGAAAATAAAAAATGGATTGATCAGACCGGAGTATATTTCTACAGCTTATATCGAGGAAAATTGGGGCGATGGCGAGCCGGTAAAAAGACCAGTAGTCGATCTCGTTCAGCAAGGTGGTGGCATGTACGGTATTGCCCTTTTGGGATATACCTACATCATGGAAAAAATAGGCATTCGGTTTTATAGTCATGGTGGAACAAGTGCAGGAGCCATTAATGCGTCTTTTCTTGCAGCTATAAATAGCGATGTTTATGAACAAAAATCGCCTTTTGATAATAGTCGATTTGCTACAAAATCTGAAGTCCTTACCCATATTATTGCCAATACAGATTTTAGCAAATTCATGGGGAAAACCGGAATCATTGGCCGACTGCAACGCATGCTCTTTAAAAACTTTAAATCTTTGGCACTAAAGCTTATCGTTTTCGGATTTATTTTGGGATTCCTCGTTATCATTTATTCAGCATTTGGATTTCTGTATAAGATAAGCCATGGGCTATCAGGATTTGAATTGCGTTATTTCGATTTTATCATTGGGACAATAAATGTCATTGCACTTGTTATCATATTGTATATACTGTTTGTAAAGGTTTTGGGTGTACGGTTTGGTATTAATTCAGGTAATGAATTCTATGAATGGGTAGATAATCTTTTGGCACTCATGCATATTCATACTACCGATGATCTCTATGAGCGGATGAGTGAATCAGAAATTGAACCCCATAGAGAAGGGGATAAACCACGATTGGTTCTTATTTCATCTAACCTGACTCACAATCGCATTGCAAAATTCCCGGAACGAGCAGGGGATTATTGGGAGGATTTCGGTAATATAAAACCCGCAGCTTACTTAAGGGCAACCATGTCCCTTCCGTTTATTTTTAAAACCTTTATTCCTTCTGTAGCTCATTATAAAGTCCCTCATCCCGCTGACAGTGTGAAACTTAAGGCGCGTTTCGTTGATGGCGGCATGCTTTCTAATTTTCCGATAAGGGAATTCCATACGAGTAATCCGAAGCCGCGGTTTCCAACTTTTGGAGTACTTTTAAGTGATATCGGATTGAACAGGGATGAAGAATATGAACCCGAAGCTGATGGACTTCCGGAAATAACCTTGATGGAATATGTGTCCTCGTTCTTTAAAACCTTTCGAAACTTTTATGATTATGAGTTTATTTTCAATAGTAAAGAGATACGCGACCGGGTGGTCACTGTAAATACCAAAAATTTTAACTGGCTGGATTTTTGGATGGATGAACCAACACAGAAGAAGCTATTCCTTGTAGGGGTGAGAGCCGCCATTCGCCAGATCGATAAATTCAATTGGAGCGCCTATGAAACTGTTCGGGAGCAAATGGTATATCAACATAAATACATGAAGAAATGAGACGGATCAATGCATTTTGGTGGGTTGCCCTTCTGGTCATTTTGTTCCTGCAAATTATCCAGATGAAGTATGTTGGTGTTGCGGAAATGCTCGAAATTCAATTCAATGATTCCATCAGTTTCTTTATTGAAAAGGTGGAGGCCAATACTGAAAATATCAGAAATACGGTTTACCTCGATTTTATTTACATTGTCGTTTATACACTGCTGTTCTATTTGTCTTTTCGAATTTTTGATGATTCTTTGAATCTTAAATTGAAGAAAAAACACTTCCTGATTTGCCTGATTCCGGGGCTTATTGATATTGTTGAGAACATTATGCTCTTATCTTTACTTAAGAATCCTGCTCTACCAAATTTATTCTCGGCCTATCAACTTGTTGTGATTTTTAAATGGACAGTAGCCAACATATTTCTGCTCATGATAATGGCTATTTTATTGTATCATGTATTGCTATTTTTAAACCGATTGATCAACAAGCTGTTTTCTTTGAAATGAAAATTTAAAAAGTTTACTATTTATTATCAGTTTAAACTTCTTTTAAGGGATTCCAAAGCCAAATCATAATTGGAACGAAAATCGGTATGCTGATATATTTCCAGTCGCAATGGGATCTCACAATCATCAATGATCACAGGGAATGGCGATTTCCCCAGACGCAATGCTCGAAAATATTCAGATTTTACCTCCTTAGATTTCACCGAATTATTAGACAACACCACTATAAACTCCTTGCAGGTTTTAATGTTTTCGGCGACGATTTCATCCCATTCCATGCCTACATTTCCACTTAATATCTTATCCGTCCAAACCTTTACGCCATCGGAAGTTAGTTTTTCAACCAATTGTGTTACAAAATCGATATCATCTCTTGAGTAACTTATAAAGGTTAAACCGCTATTTTCGGGTTCTTTTTCTTCAACTTCCTCCACCTTTTCGACTGATGTAGCCTGCTCCATTTCTTCGAGTCGTGCTTTTAATCTGGCTGCGACCTCCTTTTCTACAGTTCTTTCAAATTCATCTTTATAT
The DNA here is from genome assembly GCA_013001965.1 of Flavobacteriaceae bacterium. Taxonomy (GTDB): domain Bacteria; phylum Bacteroidota; class Bacteroidia; order Flavobacteriales; family Flavobacteriaceae; genus JABDLA01. The sequence continues at coordinate 16,987 of JABDLA010000021.1, forward strand.
TCAAGGGCCGATTCCAGTTCTCTTACAGACATGGCACTTTTTTCGGTGGCTTCAGCCGCTAATTTTGTGGCTACCTTCTTTTCTAAGCCTAAGTGTGTTATAAGATGTTCGATCCCCTGGTCATAGGATTGCGAAAAATCGACATACTGAAAGCGACGCCATCGCATTGGCATTTCACAATCTTCCATAAGAACAGGAATGAGTTTTTTGCCTTCAGCAATTGCCCAGGCCACTTCGTCCACGACATTTTGTGATTTTACAGAATGCTTAGAGATAATAAGGAGTAGAGTCGATGCATTGGTCAAAGCCTCTTCTACCGCTTTATCCCAAAGATCACCAGCCTTAATATTCATTTGATCTATCCAGACTGAAGCACCAGCTTCTTGTAATTGCTTGGCAAGATTCATTGCAAATTCAGTTTCATTTCTCGAATAACTGAAAAAAATTCTGTCGTCTTTCATAAGGCCAATAGGATAAATTATTAATTAAGAGCCTTTGGGAAACTCAAGTACAATTAGACAGATGAAATTACTAAAAAAATATTAGAAATGAATCAATTGTTGTAAAGACTAAACATCAACTTTTCGTCTGAGTGTCACTTGTTCCTTGATGTGCAAAAGAGAATTGGCTATGGCCGTAAGCTCAAATTTAACGAAGTTCTTGTTTCTCTTGCTAAAGTCATCAATACGATGAGAGTACAATGGCTTTCCGGCCTTTTTAATACAAACAAAATACGTATTCTTTTCGGCATCGAGGACCACACTACATTTGTAATTGCTTTCCAAAAGAAACCAATATGAAAGACTATTTATTTGGTTGAAGATCGAAAGATTAGAGTCCATAGCGTCCAGGTTTAGGGGTTTATAATCAAAAGATAGGCAATCATGAAAATGATGTCAAAATTAAAGGATGTAGCGGACTATTTTTCGATAAAAAGCGGCTTATTCGTTGAACGACATATTTACACTATTTATGGGTTAATTGAAGGGCAATGACTTTTATCATTGTTTGTTTAGGAGATTCAGAATACCTTAATTAATTATTAACCCATATAAACCTTAAAAGATGCGACTGTCACTTTCTGAAAGTAAAGTTACCCTATTATTAGCCACACTTGCTTTCTTTCTTCTATTATTAGGTTGTAAAAATGAGCAACCAAAGATCTCGATTAACCAGGATGTCATGGAGGCTGCCGAAGTCTCCGAATTTGAAACCATAATTTGGAATGTTAAAGCCTATCATCCAACAGGAACTCTGTTAGATGTAAAAGCTATGAAGGACGGACATACCTATGATGTGAAGGCCATTCAGGATACCGATCAGATCAGTATTTTGGATGTGAAGGCTTTTGTCAATGAAACCATTCTACCGGTTAAAGTCTTAGTAAGTCCGGATCCATTGATGCCGGTTAAAGCTATAGCCGAAGACGGAACTATCATCGATATCAAGGCATTGACTGCTGACGGTCAGATCTTAGATATAAAAGGTGTACGCCAGTCTGGAAATATCATTCACCTCAGGGCCATTGATAAAGATGGTGAGCATTATACGATTGAAGCCATCTCACCTAAAGGTTGGATCAATGATGTGAAAGGAGTAAAACTCCTGGATACACCTATTGAACAAACTATCAAGGGCGTGGACGTTTATGCACACATTAAGGCAATGCCACAGACCTACTAATTCTGTTCGCTCCAGGCTAAAAAGCCGCCTTTGAGGTCATAAATGGTTTTAAATCCAAGCTTTTTCATAAGCAAAGCTGCTTGTTCGCTTCTGCCACCGCTACGGCAATAGATATATACAGGGGTGTTCTTATTCATTTTTAAAACGGCTGTTGCAAATCCATCGTTTAGGTAATCAATATTAAGTGCATTTTCAATATGGCCGTGAGCATACTCTCCGGGTGTACGTACATCTATCAATTGAATGTTGCTTTCACTGATCGCAGATTTGAAAGCTTCAACCTCCAAAACTTCGATCTTGGGTTCAACAACAATTTCAATTGTTTCGGGATTCGCATTGGTTTGGGATTTACAGGTGAAGAGAAACAGGGCCCCAAGAAGTACAATTAGTGATAAGCGCATAACGATTGATTTTCTGCTTTAAAATTAATACTAAAATTCGAACCGTACAAAATCAAAATTAGACTGATTGATTTTTTTTATTCTCCTTTAAGAATCTATATAATTTCAAATTCAACAGGCTAAACCAAAGGAGGCCGGCAACTGTTGAAATCTTCTGTATCAAAGGTAAATACTTCCTTAGGAACCCGGTTTCATAGCTGTAATAGTTGAAAATGATAAGTAGGAGACAGGCGATTCCGAAAAAAACAAACCCTTTTGAACCTGCTTTATATAAGGCAACGAATGCAAGGATCATGGCGATGCTTCCAAACAATCCGGCAAGCCGGGTGATGATGTCATGATTTCCGGCAGCTAAAAATACCATGATGAGCATGGCGGTCATTCCGCTAATGCGCATGACTTGATTTCTAAGTTTTTTCCCTGGAAACATAGCCGGTAAATGAAACCAAAACAATAAGATGCCTAAGGCAAGAAACCCCAGCGAAATACGCGCATATACCTTGGCCGAATTCAATATACCATTAAGAGCCACATTATCGAGCAAGTCACATAAATAATTTTCTGAAAAACTAAATCCGTTCTGCCCGGGATTCGTAAAGGATCCACCGGGATAATTCATAGCTGCAACTAAATAAAATATGAGGAACAATGCAAAACCTGACCATGACAACCAAATCGAAAGTTTTAAAAGTTTATTCTGGATGACTAGCATAATTGTCCTAAAGATAAGGAATACTAAAGTGCGGAATAAGCCAAAAAAACTGTACTTTTAATTGGAAGTTTTCATTCTAAAATAAACACGATGAATAAACGGAGAGCATTTCTACGAACCGCCTCATTAGCCGCCCTTTCAGCACCATTTTTATCCTTCGATACTCAAAAAACCTGGTCCCTTAACCCGCTTCAACAGTTGTATAAGGACCCGGACGATTACTGGAAAATGATCAGAAAACAATTTCCACTTAAGGAAGGGCAGACCTATTTTAATAATGGTACCATGGGTCCTACGCCAGGCTATGTTTTGGAAACCATGATGCACCATATGATGCATTATAACAAGGAAGCGGCTACTATCGATTATAAGGATGGCTCGGGGCCGGAATTGCTGAGCGGATATTTTCCTTATGAGGAGCTGCGCAGCAAACTGGCTACGCTCATCAACTGCGATTTTAAGGAAATTTCACTGACTCAAAATGCCACTTTTGGAATGAATTTCGTTGGCATGGGGCTTGATCTTAAAGCAGGCGACGAATTGCTTAATACCAACCAGGAACATGGTGGTGGCTTCGGTGCCTGGCAACTGTTGGCAAAACGCAAAGACTGCATCTACAAACAGGCCATCATGCCCGAACCGGCAAACGATCCACAGGAGATCTATGATACTATATTTAAAGAAGTGACAGCACGGACAAGAGTTATTGCCATTCCGCATATTGTGTCGGTTTACGGAACTGTTATGCCTGTAAAAGCAATTTGTACCGAAGCAAGGCGGCGCGGAATTTTTACGGTCTTGGATGGTGCCCAATGCGTGGGTCAAATAGACGTTGATGTTAAAGATATTGGTTGTGATGCCTATTATTCGAGTCTGCATAAATGGCTGTTGTCACCACCTGGCAGCGGATTGCTTTATATCAATAAAGATAAGGTAGGATCGATCTGGTCGACCCTGGCCAGTTACAACTGGGACAACCAGGAAGATCACGGTTTCAGGCTGATGCAGTACGGCACAGGAAATCCGGCCCTGATCGCCGGTTATGATGCTTCGGTTGATTTTTTCAATACGATAGGGAAGGAGCGCTGGTTGGGCCGAATCAACGAGCTAGGTACCTATTTGAGAGCAGGATTAAAAGACATGTCGCATGTCACCATTGCATCCTCAACCAATGAAAATATGGCGGCTGGTATTACCACCTATTCTGTAAATGGATTAACAGGACCCGAATTACAGAAAACACTTTGGGACAAAGAACGTCTGCAACCGCGATCGGTAGGTAAGGAACTGCTACGGCATTCGGTACATATTTACAACTCAAAAGAAGAGATCGACAAGGCATTGAAAGTGATTCGTGGATTGAAGCAATAGGAAGTCACAAAAAATTGAATATCAATACTTTAACATAAGTTTTAAGTAGTACGAGGAATTTAAACTATCTTTGCAGTATT
>JABDLA010000023.1 GCA_013001965.1 Flavobacteriaceae bacterium
GGCTAAGTGTTACCGACATGGTTGATATCGTTTTAGGAAATAAAGCTATTGATCCCCAGAAATTGGAAGATGTGAAAGTCGAAGCCGGAACAGGATACTTTAAAACATCATGGTCGGCTGCGGAAATAAAGCCTGAAATGGCGGAAGTATCCATTACTAAAAAGGGAGATGGCATTGCCTGGGGTGCTTTATACTGGCAGTATTTTGAGGATCTCGATAAGATCTCATCGGCGGAAACGCCTCTTAAACTGAAAAAGAAATTATTCCTGAAATCAAACACCGATCTTGGAGAAGAACTTACAGAGATCACATCCACTTCGAACTTAAAAGTAGGAGACCTTGTTCGTGTCAGGATCGAACTACGTTCTGACAGAGCCATGGAATTTGTTCATATGAAAGACATGCGAGCATCGGGACTGGAGCCTATAAATGTCCTTTCTGAATACAAATGGCAAGATGGACTTGGTTACTATGAAAGTACTAAAGATGCTTCTACAAATTTCTTTTTTGATTATTTACCTAAAGGTGTATTTGTTTTTGAATATGACCTTAGAGTAAATAATTCCGGTGAATTTTCGAATGGAATTACGACCATTCAAAGCATGTACGCCCCCGAATTCAGCAGCCATAGTGAAGGCATAAGGATTCTGATCGATTAACCCTTGTTAGAAATAATAAGATTTCAATCAGTTATTAAATTCCCAAGATGAATTTAAGTGTTAAGTACTGTTTTTTATTGGGGAGGATAACCGCTTAAAACTTTGTCAACAATAACTTTTAATCGCGCTTCCCTCTGTTCAGGCGAGGCGTTGGTGTTATAATTGGCATCACTAACTGCCTGCCAGAATAAACCTCTGCCATTCTCATCGATAAAATCAAATACGATCTCCCGGTTCTGATTTGAATTGCCCACCGGAATACCAACCGAGATTCCACCACCAACATTGCGGCCACTACCACCGACGCCAATTCCGACAGAGCTGTTATTGAAATTTTCATATGCCATACTTTGAATATTGATATAAAAATCGGGTGAATCGGAATAGGTAATGCCTTTGGCCTCTAATGCACTATCCAGAACCGCAAATAATCGTTTGGTATCCAACGCACTTAAACCAGTTTCCATGTCAGAATAGTAACTATAGGTTTTATAATCGGAAAAGTTGGTTTCCCTGTCGTAGTCGTAGTTCACATTGACCGTAGCACATGAGGATACGATGAACAGCAAAATGATAAATTTTGAGAATTTCATAGCCAGGATTTTTGTAAAGTTAATCAAAAATTGTTCCAGCCTGTAGCAATTCAGCCGTTTAACATTTTCCAGAGTTCGTCCTTCAATTCAACAAGGCCTTGTTGGGCGATTGAAGAAATAAAAAGGTATTTAATTGGCAAGGCATTGTCCAATTCGACCTTCAATTCAGCCTTTAATTCATCATCGAGCATATCGCATTTAGAAATGGCGATTAGGCGTTCCTTATCGAGCATTTCCGGGTTATATCGCCGCAATTCATCAAGCAGGATCTCATATTGCTTAGCAATATCATCGGCATCGGCTGGAATCAGAAACAACAGTACTGAATTACGCTCAATATGCCTTAAAAAATAATGCCCCAAGCCTTTTCCTTCAGCAGCTCCTTCTATAATTCCTGGAATATCAGCCATTACAAAGGTTTGATAATCACGGTATTCAACAATGCCCAAATTGGGCTTAAGGGTTGTGAATTCGTAATCTGCTATTTTAGGTTTCGCAGAGGTCAATACCGAAAGTAAAGTTGACTTTCCAGCATTGGGAAAACCTACCAATCCTACATCGGCAAGTATCTTTAATTCTAAGGTTATAAATTTCTCCTGTCCCGGAATTCCCGGCTGAGCATATCGCGGTGTTTGTCGGGTGGGGCTTTTAAAATGCCAGTTACCCCTTCCGCCCTTACCGCCTTCGGCGATAATGATCTCTTCCTTGTCTTTTGTGATTTCAAAAAGAACCGCATTAGTGTCGCTGTCTCTGATGACGGTTCCCATAGGAACATCGATGTAAATGTCCTTACCATCGGCTCCAGTACTGCGTTGTTTACTGCCATTGCCACCTTGTTCTGCCCTGAAGTGCTTTTTGAACTTTAAATGGTACAGGGTCCATAGGTTTGCGTTCCCTCTGGCAATGACATGACCTCCACGGCCTCCATCACCCCCGTCAGGGCCACCTTTGGTGATATATTTCTCACGATGCAAATGTGTAGAGCCTTTTCCACCATTTCCGGAAGAAACATATACTTTCACATAATCTACAAAATTGCCTTCCGTCATGGTATTTGATAAGAGAAATTAAGCTCAAAGAGCAAGAGTTCTGTGATTATAACGCGTTTATAACCTCGCTTAAGCGTTCTGTAATCTCTTCAATGCTGCCTTCGCCATCGACCCCAAAATATTTATTCCGAGCAGAATAATAGTCTTTTAATATGGCTGTTTTCTTATAGTATTCCTTGATCCTGTTTCTAATAATGGACTCATCGGCATCATCAGCCCTTCCACTGGTCTTACCTCTTTCCATAAGTCGTTGAACCAATACCTCGTCATCGACTTCCAAAGCGATCATGGCATTGATCTCAGAATCTTTATCCTTCATCAATTTTTCAAGTGCTTCAGCCTGCGCATCAGTTCTTGGGAAACCGTCGAAAATAAAACCATTGGCATCTGCATTTTTTTCAACTTCAGCATTAAGCATGTCAATGGTCACCTGATCAGGAACGAGTTCCCCCTTGTCCATATAAGACTTTGCCAGCATACCAAGTGCCGTTTCATTTTTAATGTTATGGCGGAAAACATCGCCTGTTGATATATGAACCAAATTATACTTGTCCTTTAAAAAATTTGCCTGGGTGCCCTTACCTGCGCCAGGAGGTCCAAATAATACAAGGTTAGTCATATGCTGAGTCATTTTAATTTGATACACCTCCGGAATATCACGCCCTAAACCATCGTAATCCAAGCCATAGCCTACGATGAATTTATCCGGGATCTCAATGCCAACATAGTGTAGTTTATAGTCTTTTTTATAGGCTTCAGGTTTGAAGAAGAGCGTTGCAATTTTCAGTTCTTTTACCTTCTCATTTTTAAATATCCTATAGACCTCATACAGGGTCTTGCCTGAATCTATAATGTCTTCCAATATAACCACCGTCCTATCGGTAAGGTCTTGCGTTAATCCGATGAGCCTATGAATATCATCGGATGATTTCAATCCTTCATAAGAAGCCAATTTTATAAATGTGATCTCACACGGCTTCGGATACTTTTTCACAAAATCACTGGCAAACATAAACGAGCCATTCAGAATCCCTACAAAAACCGGGATCTCATCACCAACATCTGTAGCTATTTCCTGTGTAAGTCTGGAAATGGCATTGTCGATTTGCTGAGCCGAAATAAAGGGTTTAAAATATTTGTCGTGTAACTTGATCACCTGCTTTTCTTATTAAGAAATGCAAAGATAGTTAAAAGCCTAAATTTTATACCGATTTTGATTTATGTTTTTCAATAATGGTTTCATTTTTAAATGTATTTTTGCACAGAAACTGCAAAACAGCTATGAATTATTTTTCATCTAATTTTAAATTGGGTATTCTTGGTGGCGGACAATTAGGAAAAATGCTGCTGAATGAAACGCGAAAATTTGATATTTATACCTGTGTTTTGGATCCAAGCGATTCATCCCCTTGTAAAATTGCATCGAATGAATTTTATCAGGGTGATCTGATGGATTATGAAACCGTTTATCAATTTGGAAAAAAGGTAGATCTTTTAACCATTGAAATTGAAAATGTAAATGTGGATGCTCTAAAAAAATTGGAGAAGGAAGGATTGGAAGTTTATCCGTCCTCAAAAACGATCGCAACAATTCAGAATAAGGCAAAACAGAAACTTTTTTATGTAGATCACAACATACCAACGGTCAATTTTTCCCGATTTGCTTATAAAGATGAGATAAAAGCAGCAATCAATAATGAAGTTCTTGAATTTCCATTTGTTTGGAAATCGGCGCAGTTTGGTTACGACGGCAAAGGCGTGAAAATTATACGTTCACAAGTAGATCTGGATGATCTTCCTAACGTAGAATGTATCACTGAGAAATTGATCGATTTTAAAAATGAACTTTCCGTTATTGTTGCCCGAAGCAAAAATGGAGAAGTAAAGGTGTATCCGGTTGTTGAAATGGAGTTTCACGCGGAGGCAAATCAGGTGGAATATGTTATCAGTCCTGCAAGGATCGATGCTGATATTGCTCTTAAAGCCAAACAAATCGCTTTAAAAACCTCAGCAGCATTTGAACAGGTTGGTTTACTGGCGGTTGAATTATTTCAAACTCAAAACGATGACATTCTGGTCAATGAAGTTGCTCCAAGACCACACAATTCGGGGCATCATACCATCGAATCTAATTATACATCACAATTTGAGCAACATCTTCGTGCAATTCTTAATTTGCCATTAGGAAGAACCGATAGTAAAGTCAATGGAATAATGGTAAATTTGGTTGGTGAAGAAGGCTATAATGGTCTGGCCGTTTATGAAAATATGGAAGCCGTTATGGCTATGGAAGGTGTTACACCACATGTGTATGGTAAGAAAGAAACCCGCCCGTTCAGAAAAATGGGCCATGTGACCATTGTCCATGAAAATATAAATGAAGCCAGGGAAATTGCCGAAAAAGTAAAACGTAAACTAAAAGTGATAAGCAACTAAATTATGGCACAAGTAGGAATAATTATGGGAAGTAATAGCGATCTTCCAATTATGCAGCAGGCAGTAGATATTCTAACTGAATTTGATATTGACGTTGAAGTCGATATTGTTTCCGCTCACCGTACACCCGACAAACTCTATGAGTACGGGAAAAACGCTCACAAGCGTGGATTAAAGGTCATAATTGCCGGTGCAGGCGGAGCGGCCCATCTGCCGGGAATGATCGCTTCATTATCACCGCTTCCTGTCATAGGAGTACCTGTAAAATCTCGAAATTCTATAGATGGCTGGGACTCTGTTTTGTCCATACTCCAAATGCCTGCCGGAGTGCCGGTTGCTACCGTCGCACTTGATGGAGCCAGAAATGCCGGTATACTTGCAGCGCAAATAATAGCAGCTTCAAATAATGAGGTCTTGGAAAAAATAGCGGACTTTAAAAACAAATTAAAGACGAAAGTTGAAGATGCAGCTAAGGGATTAAAAAAATAAAACCTCGAAGGGATTCCGAGGTTTTAAAATTGCTATTAATCAACCATTTTTTAAGAGTTAAAAAAACTCCATGAAAAATTCTGGACGAATGTAAAAAAAATTTCACGATTAAGTGAACAATTGTTAATTAAATTTAATAACCTCAGGCAGTTAGAAAGAAAAGGATTACTTATAGTTTAATTTTGTAATCAAATTTTTATTAAATTTTAAAGACGCCTAAAATAATCAAATGAATATTTTAAATTCTGTTTTTGATACACCCTATAATTCTGCTCCATTTTCCAAAATTAAGAACGCAGATTTTAGACCGGCCTTTGAAAAAGCCATAACTGATGCAAAAAAAGAAATCGATCAAATTTGTAATCAAAACGAAGCTCCAAATTTTCAAAATACAATTGCTGCACTAGATTTCGCAGGCATGCATCTCGAACGAATTTCAAGTTTGTTTTTCAATTTGAATTCGGCCGAAACCAATGATGAAATTCAAAAAATAGCCCAGGAAGTTTCTCCACTTTTAGCTGAATACAGCAACGACATCACGCTCAATACAGAGCTTTTTAATCGTGTTAAGGCCGTTTATGAATCAGGCTCGGTTCAAGATCTTAATGAAGAGCAAAAAACCTTACTCGATAAAACCTATAAAAGTTTTGCCAGAAATGGTGCCAATTTATCGGATGACAAAAAAGAAAGGCTGCGCGAAATTGATAAAAACCTAAGTCAGTTCAAATTAAAATTTGGTGAGAACGTCCTTGCCGAAACTAATAAATTTGAACTGTTGATCAGTGACCCAAAGGACTTATCCGGACTGCCGGATGGTGCTGTTGAAGCTGCTAAAACTCTGGCTCAATCAAAGCAAAAAGAAGGTTGGTTGTTCACTCTTGATTACCCAAGTTATATCCCCTTCATGACTTATGCAGATAAACGTGAACTGCGTAAAGAAATGTCCCTGGCCTTTGGTAGCAAAGCCTTTAAAAATGACGAATTGGACAATCAACAAATTTTGCTGGACATCGCAAATCTCCGTTTTAAACGTGCGCAATTATTGGGTTATAAAACGCATGCCCATTTTGTGCTGGAAGAACGAATGGCAGAAACACCCGATAAGGTCTATGAATTCCTAGATGAGCTACTTATTAAAGCCAAGCCGGCTGCTTTAAAAGAGTATGAAAGGCTTCAGAATTTTGCCAGGGAAACAGATGGCATTGACAAGCTTCAAAAGTGGGATTCGGCCTATTATTCGGAAAAACTCAAACAGAAATTATTCGATCTCGATGATGAGCAACTAAAACCCTATTTCAAACTGGAAAATGTAATCAATGGAGTGTTTACTGTTGCTGAAAGACTTTACGGACTTAAATTCACGGAGATCGACACTATTGATAAATACCATAAAGAGGTATTAACCTATAAGG
>JABDLA010000085.1 GCA_013001965.1 Flavobacteriaceae bacterium
GGTACTGCTTCAGTGGTCTTTGATGAAACAACAGCGCCCGGAGCTTGTCCGAATGCGTACACGATTACACGTACATGGACAGCCACAGACGAATGCGGCAATGAGACGGTTTATATTCAAACCATTACGGTTGAGGATAATACAGATCCTTCTTTCAATGAAGCTTTGCCTTCCGATGATACGGTTGAATGTGACAGCATTCCTTCGGCAGATACGCTAACAGCATCAGACAGTTGTGGTGCTGCTTCAGTTGTATTTGATGAAACAACGACGCCGGGAGCTTGTCCGAATGCGTACACGATTACAAGGACATGGACAGCCACCGACGAATGCGGCAATGATACGGTCCACATTCAAACATTAACCGTTGAAGATACAACCGATCCAACTTTTAATGAAACTTTACCGGTAGATGCGACTGTTGAATGTGACAGCATTCCTTCGGCAGATACCCTCACAGCATCAGACAGCTGTGGCACTGCTTCGGTAGTCTTTGATGAAACGACAGCGCCCGGAGCATGTCCGAATGCGTACAGCATTACACGTACATGGACAGCCACTGACGAATGCGGAAACGATACGGTTCATATTCAAACAATAACTGTTGAGGATAATACAGATCCGACATTCAACGAAACTTTACCTTCAGATATTACGGTTGAATGTGACAGCATTCCTTCGGCAAATACGCTAACAGCATCAGACAGTTGTGGTACTGCTTCAGTTGTATTTGATGAAACAACGACGCCGGGAGCTTGTCCGAATGCGTACACGATTACAAGGACATGGACAGCCACTGACGAATGCGGCAATGATACGGTCCACATTCAAACATTAACCGTTGAAGATACAACCGATCCAACTTTTAATGAAGCTTTACCGGTTGATGCGACTGTTGAATGTGACAATATTCCACCAGCTGACGTTCTTACAGCCACTGATGGTTGCACTGATACTTCAGCAACGGTCGTCTTTGATGAAAATACAACAGCCGGGTCTTGTCCGAATTCATATACAATTACGAGACATTGGGCTGCGACGGATGCCTGTGGCAATGTTGAGAATTATATGCAAACTATTACGGTCGAGGACAACACAAACCCAACCTGGACCAGTGAACCATCGGATGTCCTGGCGGAGTGTAATGCCGGTTCTAATACCGATTTCAATGCATGGTTAAACAGTTTCTCCGGTTCGGATAATTGTGGGTCGGCGGTTGTAACACATAACAGTTTAGGCCTTATCGATTGTGGTGAATCTGAAATTGTAATCTTTACCCTCACTGATGAATGCGGTAATTTTATAACCAAAGACGCAGAATATGCTATAGAAGATACCTTAGGATTTGAAGAGAACGACATTGAATCCATTTTGATGTACCCCAATCCGGCTAAGGACCATATCATAATTAAAGGACTTAGGGACACGGCACGAATAAAAGTTTACAATCTAGCAGGCCAAAAGGTCATGGAAACCGAGACGTCTAATGGGCAAGCGGTATATTTTGATATTGCATCCGGGCTTTATTTGGTGAAAGTGGTTACGCTCGATGGTTCAATTACGAAGAAATTGATCATTGAATAATTCATCGAATGTTGTAACATTTTGAGCAGTTTGACGTCCAATAAGTATCAATCAAAATTTAGAATAAAATGAGAAGCGACCGACAACTTATTGTTTTAACACATTTGAGTCAATTAGTGACTTTTCTAATTGGATTTGGAAGTTTACTATTACCGTTGATCCTTTGGTTTACGAATAAGGACAAGGTGTATGAAATGGATGAGCATGGAAAACAAATATTGAATTTTCAGATCAGTTTGATCCTTTATGCTTTGATTTGTATTCCTTTGATCTTACTTTTTGGATTAGGAATCATCGGACTCATTGGAATTTGTGTTATTGCCGTCATATTCCCGATTATAAATGCTATTAAAGCAAGTCACGGGAAATCGCCAAAATATCCATTATCTCTTAGTTTTATTAGTTAGTTAGTTTATTTGAGATAAGAAAAAACGCCCATCCTGAATCCTCAGGAATGAGCGTTTTTTTTGCACATTTATTTTTGGATCTAATTGTTCAGCATAACTGGCATCACGAGCATAGTTACAGACTCTCCTTCATCAAGGCCATCATTCGGTGTTAAAATTCCGGCTCGGTTTGGAAGGCTCATTTCAAGTAAAATATCATTCGCATCCAGATTGTTTAACATCTCAGTCAGAAAGCGTGAATTAAAGCCTATTTGAAGGTCGTCTCCCTGATAATCACAGGTTAAGCGTTCTTCGGCCTTATTGCTGTAATCGATATCTTCCGCAGATATATTCAATTCGGCGCCAGCGATCTTTAATCGGATTTGATGCGTCGTCTTATTTGAAAATATAGACACACGACGGACAGAGTTTAAAAATTGTGTTCTGTCTATTGTGAGTTTATTCGGATTTTCCTTTGGTATGACCGCTTCATAATTTGGGTATTTCCCATCGATAAGTCGGCATACCAACTCGGTATTACCAAAACTGAACTTTGCATTAAAATCATTGTACTCTATGCTGATCTCTTCTTCGGTTCCGGCCAAAATACCCTTCAATAGATTCAAAGGTTTTTTGGGCATTATAAACTCGGCTACCTGGCTTGCATTGACATCAGTTCTAGTATACTTGACCAGTTTATGAGCGTCTGTGGCAACGAAGGTTAGATTTTCGGGAGAAAACTGAAAAAAGACACCGCTCATTACAGGTCTGAGATCATCATTGCCGGCAGCGAATATTGTTTTTCCAATGGCCGAAGCTAAAATTTCTCCGGAAATCGTCGTACTGCTTGGATTTTCTAATTCAACAGCCTTCGGAAATTCTTCTCCGTTAGCATAGGCCACGGCATATTTACCATGGTTTGAACTTATTTCAACCGTATTATTGTCCTCAACAACAAAAGTAAGCGGTTGCTCAGGAAAGGTTTTTAAGGTGTCTAACAACAGACGGGCCGGGACGGCCACATTGCCTTTACTGTCGCTTTCAACTTCAAGTGAGGAGGACATTGTAGTCTCCAGATCACTCGCTGAAACCGTTAATTTTGAATTGTCAAGTTCAAATAAGAAATTATCGAGAATAGGTAAGGTGTTTGAGTTGTTAATCACACCACCCAGGATCTGCAATTCTTTTAATAAATAACTACTTGATACTATAAATTTCATCTGTATCTCTTTCGTTTTGGTTCTTAAAATTAGTAACTACAAATATATCTTAATCGAGTTGTTTATTAAAACAAACTTATTAACATTTATGAGGCATATTTTTTCCTGCGGAAATAATTGAATCCAAGGCCAAAAATGCCAAATAATACAAGCGGAAGAATAAGGTTGACCAATTGCCATTTTGTGCGCTCTTCGGCCACCTTGGTCTGATCTAAAAACGCAAGGGCCACTTCCTTGGATCGGATGTTTATAAGTCCGCTGTCATCCAATAAATAATTGACCGCATTCAGCAAAAACTCCTTATTGCCATAGGTTTGTCCTGTCCAGCGATCAAAGCCTAACTCCAAAGGCCCGTTTCGGCCAATATCATTTTTAATAAGGTCACCGTCGGCAATAACGATCATTTTAGTTGCAGGGCTAAAATTCTGATAATCCTTTAATTGAAAGGGAAGAATGCGATTATTATATACACTGGTAAATTCGCCTTCAAGCAAAACGCCAGTCAATTGCCTACCTGCCGTATATTGCTTAGGGTCAGGTTCTTGTGTTGCTAATGACAGGCTTATTTCTTTTGGTGCGCCATCGAGCTTTGTTAGTAGTGAACTTTCAAGCAGGGCCGTTTTTTTAATCGTATTCTTTAAGGTATCGATCTGGTTGGCAAAGTCCAATTTCACCAAATTCAAATTATTAACGATGGGATGATTGTTTTCTGATGTATTAATCAATGGCGAATAAAACCATGGCAATTGGTTGAATTGTGCCTGGCTGCCTTCACCTGCGGCGAGGGTTATAGGCGCCGAATACAGATCATTGACAAGCACCGGATTCAAGCGTACTCCATATTTGAAAAAGAAATCGGTTAGATTCAAATCTAAAGGGATGGCAACACTTTTTCCTTCGGCATTATACAAACTGTCTTTTTCCATAGAAACGGCATCGATAAGCCAAAGGCTTTTACCACCGCGCATTGTATATTGATCGAGTACCAGTTTTTCCTTTTCTGAAAAAGCCAGACGTGGTTTTGCCGATATAATGAGGTCATAATTTGCCAGGCTGTCGAGCGTACTTTGAGAATTGTTGGCAACACTATCCAATGTGAAAGGAGCGATGAAATAATAATCGCGAAGCGTGGTCACAAAATCGGCTATATATCTATTCTCAAGCTGGCCATTGCCTTTGAGCACTGCAATTTTTCGTCGTTTGGGATAAAGCAATTTGCTGAATGCGTCGGCAAAGGCATATTCCAGATGCTGCACCGAATTTGAAACCAACTCCTCCTGTGTTGATCCCAATTTGTTTTTGATCAGCTGGATTTTCACTGTTACATCACCATAGCTTGCCAGGGCCCAGGGAAAAATAACTTCCTGGCTGGATCGGCCACTTTCCTGAACCGTTAACTGCATCGGTGTTAGTCCGCGTTGCGATAACTGCCTGATATTGGATTCACGTGTTGATTCGTCTTCGATGGGATCGATAAAGCTGAATTTGATATTTGAATTCCGGGTTGAAAGCTCATCCAGAAGCTGCTTGGTTTCGGTTTGAAGTCGTTTGAATTCAGTCGGGAAATTTTCACCCTCTAAAAAAACATCGATGATCAACGGACTTTCGATATCCTCAATAATAGCTTCAGAAGCAGTGCTCAGCGTATAGCGCTTATCTTCCGTCAGGTCATAGCGGCCATAGAAGGATGCCGCCACTACATTAAGAGCGATCAACGCTATAGGTAAATAAATAAAATTGCGCTTCGTATTCCTGCGATTTTTATTTGGAGAAATGTGCTCGGTTGTAATGAGAATAAAAAATACAATGATGCTCAAGAAATAAATGAAATCACGGCTGTCAAATACACCACGACTGATACTCTTAAAATGCGAGTTCATCCCTATGTGCTCAATCGCAAAAACAGAGGTGAGTTCGGCCAGTCCGTCAAATCCGATATAAAAGACAAAACACAAGATCACGGCAATTATAAAAGCCACGATTTGATTATCAGACAAAGTTGAAGCAAAGACACCAATTGCTGCATAGGCCGCAGCTAAAAATAGCAGTCCGAAATATGAACCCAATGTACTGCCCGAGTCTAAGATGCCAACTGGATTGGAGAGTTGATTAACGGTATAGGCGTAGAGCAATGTGGGTAATAACGCCAGGATAAGCAACACCAGGACTCCAAAATATTTTCCTAAGACGATTTGCTTTAAACTCAAAGGTTTGGTCAGCAGTAATTCTAAGGTGCCTTGTTTTCTTTCTTCGGAAAAACTTCGCATACAGAGTGCGGGTACCAGGATCAATAGGATCCACGGGGCAAGTGAAAAGAAAGATGAAAGATCGGCAAAACCGTTATCCAGTATATTGAATTCGCCTTTGAACAACCAGAGAAATAAACCATTCAGGATCAAAAAAATCCCGATCACCAGGTAGCCGATAGGTGAGCTGAAAAACGCATTGATCTCTTTTTTGATTAGTGCTATCATCTAAGGTAAACTTACAACTTTATCCACACTCCAAGCTTGTGGTTTATCATTAAATAAGGCTTTCGTTTTAGACCAAACGCTTTTAAACAGATCGGATTGTCTGTATAATTCCAAATAGGATGCATCTTCCCAGTAACTATAGGTAAAAAAGACATGCGAATGTTGTTTATCCCTGTACAATTCCAGCAAATGACAACCCTCAAAATTCCTGATCTCATTTTTATGCTCATGAAAATTAGAAAGGAACAGATCGATCGACTCCGTATCAAAACTCATTTTAACGATTCGTACCAGCATGCCTTATTCATTCAGAAAATTAATGGTTACTGTGTCTCTCAGGTCAAGGCCCATCAGGGATGATGCACTGCCAACTGTTTCAGGATTCCCTTTATATACCGCGATTTCGAGGTAGTTGGACGAATTAAAAACGACCAAACTCCTGCCTTCGTCATTGCGTTTCTCAGGTGGTATTGAAAAATTCACGATTTCGGAATATTTATGATGGATGGTCCTGAATTTATAATTCCGGGCCGACACTTCATAAGGCCGTCCTTTTTGAATGGATTCGAAAAACTTCTTTTTAATATTGGTCACCACATTGCCGTAATTATCGATATAGATCACACTTCCAATGATCTGCGTCTTATCGTCATTCACAAATGGAATAACATCCTTAATAGGTTTGATCTTTTTAATTTGTTTCCCGATGACCTCGAGAGTACCACCTCGTGCGATATGGCATGCTACCTTAACGAAGACTTCCAAGACTGGAAAATTACTGTCAATTTTATCATGAATGTTGATCTCTACGATCTTTTCGGGAGCGATTTCGGCACAGATCATACTCATGATACCGTTATTGGCACATATAAAATAATGATCATCAAGTTTAATGGCAATATGCTTGTTTTCTTCATTCAATTCGGAATCGATACCAATGAGATGAATCGTCCCCTTAGGAAAACTACTGTAAGCATTAAAAATGATATAAGCCGCTTCGGGTATATTGAAGGGTGAAACCGAATGCGAGATATCAACAATATTAACATCGGGCAGTTCGCTGTAAATCTCACCTTTTATGGCTCCAGCAAAGTGATCCTTCTCTCCAAAATCGGTCGTTAATGTTATAATTGCCATGGGCAAAATTGTTGATATTTTTTTAAAGCCCGTTGCCTTAAAATTCAGTACATTTGAGTTTTACAAACCTACATATTTTTTTGCTTTTAATTTTTAGATTTTAAAATGAAAAAATATAAACGATTGGATTCTAAAAGACCCGTTTGAAATATTAATAATTAACCGAATAAATCTAATAAATTTAGAGAGATTTATCCCCTAAAATTTTTGCTTTTGAATGAACTAATCATTGAGCTTGAAGAAATAACACCAAAAGAATTTTTCGGTGCTCAAAATTCAAATATTGAACTTCTAAAAAAATATTTCCCCAAATTAAAGATCGTAGCACGAGGCAATAAGATCAAGGCTTATGGCGATGAAGAAATGCTCGAAGAATTCGATCGCCGCCTTACTATGTTGACCGATCATTTTGCCAAATACAATAAGCTTGATGAAAATGTGATCGAACTTGTCTTGACCAGCCGGAACAGTGACGATTATGCCACGACCGATGCCAGCGGGGAAGTTCTTGTGCATGGCGTTTCCGGACGATTAATCAAAGCCCAATCGCCTAATCAGCGAAAGCTTGTTGAAAGCGTTAAAAAGAATGATATGGTCTTTGCCATTGGCCCGGCAGGAACAGGAAAGACCTATGTTGGCGTGGCACTCGCCGTACAAGCCTTAAAAAATAAAGAAGTAAAACGTATAATTTTAACACGTCCGGCCGTTGAAGCCGGTGAGAATCTGGGTTTTCTACCGGGCGATCTCAAGGAGAAATTAGACCCGTATATGCAGCCATTATATGATGCGCTGCGCGATATGATTCCTCATGAGAAACTGGATAATTATATTGAAAAAGGCATTATACAAATTGCGCCACTGGCATTTATGCGAGGCCGCACCCTTGATAATGCGTTTGTGATCCTTGATGAGGGTCAGAATACGACGCATTCTCAAATGAAGATGTTCCTCACACGAATGGGCAAGAACGCCAAATTCATGCTTACTGGCGATCCCGGTCAAATTGACCTGCCAAGACGGACCATTTCAGGATTGAAGGAAGCGCTTTTGATCTTAAAGGACGTTCATGGTGTTGGGATCATTCATTTGGACGACAAGGATGTGATCCGTCACAAGTTGGTCAAGAAGATTATTGCGGCCTATAAAGATATTGAGAACAGAAATTAATGAGCAATACCTTGATCGATACCAATTTTCAATTCCCGGGACAAACCGGCGTATACAAAGGAAAAGTTCGGGAAGTTTACACCATAAATGATAATCTGCTGGTCATGATTGCTTCCGACAGGTTAAGCGCCTTCGATGTGGTAATGCCTAAGGGTATTCCGTATAAAGGACAGATCTTAAATCAGATCGCCTGTAAAATGATGCAGGCCACCGAAGACATTGTCCCTAACTGGCTTATTGCCACACCCGATCCTAATGTGGCCATTGGTCATTTTTGTGAACCCTTCAAGGTCGAAATGGTGATCCGAGGTTATTTGTCGGGTCATGCTGCACGGGAATACAAAGTTGGAAAACGCCAACTATGCGGTGTTGAAATGCCCGAAGGGATGAAGGAGAACGATAAATTTCCACAACCCATTATCACTCCGGCTACCAAGGCTGAGAAAGGCGATCATGACGAGGATATTTCAAGAGAAGATATTTTAAAACGCGGCATAGTTTCCGAAGAAGATTATGAGATCCTTGAAGAGTATACGCGAAAATTATTTCAAAGAGGATCTGAAATCGCTGCAAGTCGCGGACTCATCCTGGTCGATACCAAATACGAATTTGGTAAAACAAAAGATGGACAGATCGTATTGATCGATGAGATCCATACGCCCGATTCATCACGTTATTTCTATGCCGAAGGCTATCAGGAGCGTCAGGATAAGAACGAGCCTCAAAAACAATTATCAAAGGAGTTTGTACGACAATGGCTCATTGAAAATGGCTTCCAGGGCCTGGAAGGCCAAACCGTACCCTATATGAGTGATGACTATATCCAAACGGTGAGTGATCGCTATATTGAGCTTTATGAAAATATCACAGGAGAATCCTTTATTAAGGCCGATGTTTCAAATATCCTAAGCCGAATTGAATCCAATGTGCGTTCCTTTTTATCCGAATTCAGCACAAGCCAATCCCATCTATAATCGATCGATAAGCGATTCGATTAAGTCAAAATCCTTCTTTTTTCGCAATCCGATGAGATAACCCAACGAAATATGTACGGAGCTGGATGATTCTAATTGTTGCTCTGCGCGAAGGGGATTAGGAAAATTGATGGTATAGCCTAATTGAAGGTCAAAAGATTGTGTTGAAACCGACACTGGAAAAATGATTTGGGTGTTCAACAGTTTAAACACCTCATTAAAGATGAGTTCGGGAAAAGGTTCAGGGCCATCGGTATTTATTTGACGGAGCGCTATAATTTGCTGTGTCACAATAAAATTAAGCCGTGGCCTGAAACGCAACAAATAAGTCGGTTTTCTCAGGAATACGATGTTACCGTAGGTCGTTGAGATGAGTTGATAGGACTCATCATTTCCGAAGGAGAATGAAAATGTCAGCTCGGTACCTAAAGAGCGTTTCTTATTTCTGATCCCGATATCAGCATCCAATGCATTGGTGAGCACATTCCAGCCATCGCTGTAGATGGTTCTCGAATAGCCAAGGCTATAATCGACCAGTCCTTTTTTACCAATAGTGTTATAATAGGAGAGTGCAATATTGGTGAGGTCCCAATGCGGTTCAAAGCGTTCGTAATAAATTCCGGAAACCGATAAACTCAAGCCGGATTTATGAAAATAAGACAATTGGGGAATAAAATTATATTGTTTGAACCTCAAATTCCGACCGGCAAAATTGGTTTGTGTGTTGAATATTATGCCTGCGTAGAGATAGTTCTTCGGACTAACTAAAGCGGTCAATTCCTGGATAAGCAGTTCTTCGCTGAAAAAAAGGTCATCAAGCAAGAGATCAATAGCATTATCGTCCTCGATGTCCTGTGAGTAGGACCAGAATGGTGCCAGGAAGATGAAAATAACTAATGCAACGCGATGGAATCTATTCATACAAGAGGGTCGTTAGGCATACATGAATTAATTTCCGTTTGTGCTTGGCCGTTCCCTGTCTCTCAGTTCTGCGCGATCACGAAAATTTCTAAACCGCCTGATCATGCGCTCCCTTAACAATTGCCATTGCTCTTCAGATAGCGTCGTGTTGAAAGTTGCCCGAATCCGGTTCAAGCTTGATCGCTGGGTTTTGATCAGTTCTTTTTGATCTGCAGAAAAGGAGCTGCTCAATTGTCGGCGTTTTTGTTCCAGAGTTAAATCGGAATTTCGGAGAATCTCAATTTGTGCATCGCTAAGCGATTGCTTCAGGATCTCCCTGTTTTTTTTAATCAATTCACGCTCTTCTTTGATCATTTGCTCTTGTGTGCTTGTGAGCGTCGGACTTGTAGCTGTGTCCTCAGTTTGTCCGTATGACATTTGAGCACCACATAACATCACTATCAAAACAGCCAAAAAA
>JABDLA010000110.1 GCA_013001965.1 Flavobacteriaceae bacterium
GTGTTCCCATCCGGGTTGCAGGCATATTGGATTTTGACCAGGATCTGTCCATCGCAAGAAACTCGGTAGCTGAGGCCTATGATCTGATCATTTCCGATTTAAACGATGCCTACGGGCTCTTGCCACCAACTAACGAATTCTTTGCAGATCGCTATGGCGCTAAAGCATTTCTGGCCAGAGTATATCTTCAACAACAAAATTATGGTGCAGCGAGAGATGCGGCGAATGACGTGATCGAAAATAGTGGTCATAGTTTAAATCCTGATTTTAATTCAGCCTTTAATAATGATTCCGACAGTGTAGAGGATCTCTTTGCATTACAGTATACAGATCAAGACTTCACCAATTTCTTAATTCAATTTTATGCTTCACAACTTAATGGCGGCAGAGGAGGTGATATTGCCGTAGAAGATGGTTACCTGAATTTATTTGATGACCCTGCGAACGATGAGAGAGCTTCATTCTTCTATATCAGTCCGGATAATGGCCAATTGCTTACTTCAAAGTTTACCAATCAGTTCGGTAATATTGCCTTGATTCGATTGGCCGAAATGCATTTGATTAGAGCTGAGAGTAATTTCCGTTTAGGGACAAATGTCGGGTTGGATCCATTGACCGAGATCAATACCTTAAGAGCGCGTTCCGAAGCTTCTTCACACGGAAGTTTAACGCTCGATTTGATTTTGAATGAACGACGGTTAGAACTTGCATTTGAAGGCCATTTAATTCTTGATATCAAGCGCACACAAGGGTCGGTGGAAGGTTTTCCTTTTAATGCTGATAATTTGGTATTACCAATTCCCCAAAGTGAGATGGATACCAATCCGTTGATGGAGCAGAATCCCGGTTATTCTAATTAAGACTCGAATTCTTAGCTCAAGTTTTTGAACATGAATAAATTCTTTAAAGAGCTTAAACGACGCAACGTAATACGTGAGACCATTGCTTACATCATTGTGGCATGGGTTGTTTTACAAGCGGGGTCCATATTGTTTCCCATATTCGATGCAGCGGACTGGATCTTAAAAACATTGACCATTGTTCTCATCGCAGGTATTCCTGTTGTCATGATCTTTTCATGGCTTTATGAATTGTCTGACGGCAGGATTCGTCGCACATCTTCAAAGGATGACGGAGTTTCTGAAAAAAGTGATCGCCGCTTAAATATGTTGATCGTGGTGGGAGGCATTATTGCAATCTCCTTGTTCTTTGTGGTGGGTTCAAAGGTAAAGAATCTTGATGCACCCAATGAATATTCAATTGCGATTCTACCGTTTAAAGACTTAAGTCCGGACAAGGATAAAGGGCAGTTAATAGACGGCATAAGAGAGAACATTTGGGATCGTCTGCAAAAAATTGAAGGCATGGATCCCAGGAGCAACCGATCATCAGAAGCTGCAACTCTGGAAGAATATATTTTGAGCGACGTATCGTCTAAACTAAAGGTCAAGTATTTGTTGGAAGGGAGTGTACAGACTACAGAAAACCAGTCTATCCTCAGTGTTCAATTATGGAATGATCAGGATGAATTAGTCTGGGAGGAAGACTATAATAATTCGTTCGATGATTATTTTTTGATTCAGAAATTAGTATCGCGTGATGTGGTCGACGCTATGAATTTTAAAATCGGCCCTAAAACGAATAAAATTCTAGAGGCCTCCGAAACAGACAATCTTGACGCTTACCTCCTGGTATTAAAGGCAGATCGATTGATCTTAAACCATCAGGCATTGGATGCAATACCGCTTTTGGAAGAAGCACTGGATTTAGATCCTGATTATGCCAACGCCTACGGCGCAATGGCTTATGCCTACGCGACCTTTTCATGGCATTATTCAGAAAACCCCGAGAAATTTATCCGCTTAACAAACGAGAATGCGAAGAAAGCTTTCGAATTAGACCCAAATAATAGCAAAGCCAATATGGCTTTATATGTGATTCATGACGTACTTTTTGATAAACCTGAAAAAGCATTTGAATATCTCAATAAAGCCTTAGAAATGAACCCTAACGACCCATTACTTCAATTAGAGACAGGTGCAGCATATTACTTTAGAGAAAATGCAGATTTAAATAAGAGTCTTTTTCATTTTAAGCGAGCCTATGAATTAGAACCATTGGAATGGATAAATGGCCGTGAAGTCATTGAAACCTATAAAATTATGGGCAGGTTTGAAGAGGCTGAAGCAATGCTCAATGAAATAAAACCATTGGTTGATGACGACTACTATGAACTAAAATTAGCTGAATTTCAGGCGTTTCGTGAACGCGACTGGAGTCCTGTGATCAATTTGTATAAGGAGCGAACCATTAAAGACAGTTTGAATCCAAGGCGATATCGTCAGTTGGCTTTTACGATCGATTGGTATTGGGACGACAATGCTGAGATGCTTAAGAATGCAAGAACAGCTTTCGAAATCGATTCGTCGCATAGATTTTTGCGTCATTATACAAGCGCACTACTCGAGAATCATAAGTATCAAGAAGTGGAAGAAATAATGAATACAACTTTTTTCAATAACTGTCCTGAAAAATTAAAAATTGACATTAAGCACGACTATTTCTGGGCAACCGATAGACATGGTGATTTGAAGAATTTGATCGATTCTACCTTCTTATCCGAAGATCCTCGAAATTATATTTGGTACAAGGCAAAAACAGGCCTAATTGATAGTCCGGATTCAATCGAAGATTATATCTATTATCAGTTTAGTGTTTTTGATAGGGCCAAACTATTTGCGCTTATTGGTAATAGAGATTCCCTATACTACTATCTCCATCATCCCTTGATGGAGGCTTGGTTAGTAGTAAACAGCAATCCCACCATGGATCCTTATCGCGATGAGCCAGAGTATAAGGCATTCCAGGAAAAATATTTTTTGAAGTCGACACCATTACCAGATTAGTACAGCTTAGGATAATATTCCGGGTTATTTTAACGAGGCTCTATTTATTAATAGTGTAATCTGAATAAATTTAACGTTCAAGGATCCTGATGAGATTGTTGGTTTCGGCTAGTAAATCGGAATAATGCAGTCTTGATTTTAGATGTCCAATGGAAATTCCATAATAGGCCCTATAAACTTTTACATTTGTAAACAACTCACCTAGTTCTATTGGAAAAGGCACCTCTTCAAAGTCGGCCGGCCAGGGTTGCAAGGCCGATTCTTCTTTTGTTTTTTCTGGTGGTTTAAAACCACTACGTCTTTGAAAGGACCGTTTAAAAGAACTCACATCAAAATGATCCGGAAAATTTTCGGATCCCTTACTAAAATGCTCCTGCCGGAGGGATTTGAGATCCTCTAGGATGGCATCAACTTTTTCCAAATAATTTAGAATTCCAAGGCGTATTTCATCGGATTTGATCAGTTCAATATTACCTGAATTCACTAGTGATACGATGGTACCTAAGGTTGGGCGATATTGTTCTTCAACATTTAAAGCATCAATTAAATGAAGAGAGAGCGAATCATGCTGTAATTCCGGTTTCCAAAATGCCTTGGTAATGAAATTGGATTGTATCGCCTTTCTGCGATGATAATTTCTGGCTTTTCTCAGTTCATAGGTGGACTCCGTGAGATCGGCATTGAGTTGACTGATGAATTCAGCCTGGCGGGATTCTAATTCTCTTTCGTTTTTTAAATTATTAAGATAAATGGCCAGTAAAATTCCTATGACCACTAAAAGAATTTCACCAATAGCATAGAGAACATACCGCCCTGCTTTCTTATTTTCAATTAAATATCTTCTTAGTTTTCGAAAAATTCTCACGGATTATCGTTCTGAAGTTAAAAGACTAAACCTGATTAATTCATGGCATTAAACTGTTGCTGTGCATCAAAAAATAAATAAATTTTATCAATGAGTTTTTCATTATTAAAATGGAAGATCCAGCTGATACCATGATTAATTGGCTTACCATAAATCGTCATTTTCATGGTGGCAAAGGCCATAACATTGATTCCTGATTCTTTATAGAAGGGTTTATTTCCTTCAGTTTCAATCGCAACTATACTGATATCTGAGAATTCAATATTTTCAACTTCGTTATTTTTAGTCCAATTTTTGTAAATATTCATTTCTCTTTCTCGACCCCAGGTCTCATTTCCGGCTTCATGTGGATTATATGGAGCAAAGGAAATCACATCTTCAGCCAATAAGGTTCCATAAGCATCAAAATCCTGATCAGCCCAGTATTCCATTAATTTTTCGATGATCTCAACATACTCGTTTGAGGCAAACTTATAATTAAGGTTTTCATTTTGAACAGACGTTTGTGCAGCTTGCTCTTTATTACAACCAGATACAACTAACAATAAAATAAGAAGTAAGAAAAGAATTGAAGACCTAATTTTTTGTGAAGCTTTCATAATTATAGTTTTTAATAAACAAGTAAACTATCTTAATTCCTTGAGGCTCAATACAGTTCTAAGATACGATATTTTTAAATTATCATTGGATTCGAATGATGGGATACCAGATAAGCATTAACCTTTAAAGGAAATTCATAAAATGAGTATCTTTAATCGCTATTAAAACCATTTTATAAGTGAATCTTAAAAATTATTTTAAAGAACTCCAACGCCGTCACGTTGTAAAGGCAGGAATTGCCTACTTGGTTTTCGCCTGGTTAATGACACAGGTGTTATCGATTCTCATTCCGGTATTTGAATTTCCACAATCGATTTTGAAGACAGCCATTATTGTTATGGCCGTTGGTTTCCCCATCTGGCTCATTTTTGCCTGGATCTATGATTTTACACCCGACGGCCTAAAGAAAACCGATAATGTCACCTTCGATTCTGAATTGCATGCCAGGAAAAATCTAAAACTCAATCGGTTTATTATCGCCGGCTTATCGGTAGCCATAATCCTTTTGGTGGTCAATCAGTTACGCATGAAAAATGAAATGACCATCATCAAGTCATCCATAGCCGATACCGAACAAAAATCGTCCATCGCGGTTATGGCCTTTGCCGATATGAGCCCTAAGAAGGACCACGAATATTTTTCAGACGGCATCAGTGAAGAACTCCTGAATATATTGGCGAAAATACCAGACTTAAAAGTAATCAGCAGGACCTCTTCATTCTCTTTTAAAGGCAAGGATGTTACAGCCACAGAGATTGGAAAAAACCTGGATGTTTCCCATATTTTAGAAGGTAGCATACGCAAGGCCGGCAATACCGTTCGAATTACGGCCCAGTTGATCAATACCAAGGACGGCACCCATGAATGGTCACATACCTACGACCGGAACCTCGATAGCATATTTAAAATCCAGGATGAGATCGCATCAGAAGTGAGCAAACAACTGCAGTTGTCATTATTGGGCTATGAACCAAAGACTAAAACAACGAATACAGATGCCTATAATTTGTATTTACAGACGTCCCATTTGGTCAATCAAAACACCAAAGAATCCTATATAAAAGCCGAAGAGAAAATAAAAGAGGCCTTGGCATTAGACGAGAACTATGCCGATGCCTGGCGCATGCTGGCTCAAATTTATGATACCGGCGTTTATAATTTCAGCGTCCGCGAGCCAAAGGAAGGCATTCCCTTGGGGATAGCAGCTGCAAAAAAAGCCATCGCATTAGATCCAAATTCAGCACAAGCCTACGCATCGCTCGCTAGTCTGCATGAATTGGAATGGAATTTTGAAGCATCAGCAAAGAATATGAAAAAAGCCCTAGAGCTGGAACCCAATAACGCGATTATCATAGGCACTGCGGCCTTGATGTGCTTTGGCAATATTGAAAAAGCGATTGAATTGCAGCAAAAGGCGATACAATTGGATCCATTGGTTTACCCCAATTATTTTAATCTGGGATTTGCCAATTTCAGATTAAACAAGCTGGATGAAGCAGAAAAAGCCTTCGACAATTTCGCACTCTATTACCCCAATTGGCAGATATTGCATTATATGAAGGCCAGATTGCGTTTGGCACAGGGCAGGCAAGATGAGGCCCTGGCCGAGATTGAAAAGGAAACCAATGAATTTTTCAGCCTGTATGGAAAAAATTTCATTTTTTATGACATGGGTCAAACCGAAAAGGCTGACGCCTTATTTGACGAATTTAAAGCCCGATATGCTGAAAATGAACCCGCCAATATAGCCGACCTGTATGCCCATAGAGGCGATTATGATAAAGCTTTTACAGAATTGAACAGGGCATTGGATATCAAAGACCCAGTGTTGCCGGAGGCACTTACCTATCGGTCATTCAAGCCAATGCATAAGGATCCGCGCTGGCGGGAGCTCATAGAAAATATGAATTTACCCGAAGATCATGGCTATCCGATGAATTAGCAAAAGCCTTTCTAATTTTAATACCATAAGAATAACTCATAATGTAATAGGATTTAATTTATGTCAAAAAAAATGAAAATATTAGCAATAGCATTGTTGTTTTTCAGCCTGTCTTTCGCCCAGCAAAGTTCGGTCAAGGCTCTTGTAGGCGGTACTTTAATTGATGGCTACGGATCAACGCCTATTAAAAACAGTGTCATCATTATAGAAGGTGATAAAATTAAAGCTGTGGGGACCATAAAAACATTAGGGATACCTGAGAATGCAGAACGTATCTCAACAGAAGGTATGACAGTTTTACC
>JABDLA010000116.1 GCA_013001965.1 Flavobacteriaceae bacterium
GGATAATAATCGTCATCAGTGACGGCCAATGCAGGATATCCAAAACGCAATACCGATTGCTTAGCATTGGGAACGTCATAAAAATAGACCTTAGAGATTTCCGGGACCGTTGGTGAAGCAATATCCGGGAATATGAAGTCCTTAGATGCCCATTTATCATTAAGATCGGTGAGGGAGGTTGTTACATCTGCTTGAGAAATATCCCCAACGATATGTAATTTTGCCAGGCTCGGTGAAATGAAGTTTGTATAATACTTTTTAAGATCATCAATTGTAATTGATTTTAAGGAATTTTCAGTCCCCAATCTGTTGAATGATAAAATGTGATCTTCGCCATAGATAAGCTTTGCATAAGCGTTATTCGCTATATTATTCGGGTCGCCCCTTTGTCTTAATAATCGGCTGGAGGTACTTTGCAATAGCAGATCAAATTCATTAAGATCCCATCGCGGTTCAAGAAGAATTTCAGCAACCAGATCCATTGTTTCAGTATAATTTTTACTGAGGGTATTCCCTGAAATAATAATGTCCTCATCTGTAGAGTAGGCGTCTATGGATGCACCTAAACTTTCAATGGCAATTTCAAGTTCTTCAGGAGTTTTGCTTTGAGTGCCTTTGGTCAATAATTGAGCAAGCAAATTCGAAACACCAATTTTATCGGTGTTTTCCAATAACATACCACCTTTGATCTGAAGCTGAAATTGCACCAGTGGAACCTCCGAATTTTCGATCCCATAGGCGTCTATTCCTGAAGATAATTTTTCTTTCCAGACGGTTGGAACGATCACATCGGGACTGTCGCCGTAATCAGGTTCAACCGATCTGTCGAAACTTGAAGGTGTCCTCTCATAAGACGCTTCTATACCGGCATCAAATTGCTCTTCTGCACCTTCAATAATTTGTTCTTCGGCCACTTCGGCCAGGTAAGAGCCTTGCAATGACAATTCCACCTGATTTTTAGGAACAAAACTGGTCGCTACGAAATTTTTATTTTTGATATAAGTGTTGTAAACGCGCATGACATCTTCCGTTGTGACAGCAAGAATGTTTTTAACATCTTGATTGATAAAACCGGGATCACCGGCAAAAATCTCATATTGAGCCAATTGAAATCCCTTTCCAAGAACGCTGGATAAACTTGTGTAGAAATTGGTTTCCTGTTTAGCCTTTATCCGATCTAAATCGGGCTGTGAAATGCCTTCTGCTTCAAAATCAGCCAGAGCTTCAAAAATTGCTTCCTGAACTTTATCTAAATCAACACCTGAAAAAGCGGTTGTCCTTAACATAAATTGGCCGGCTATTTCCGAATTGTATTGGAACATATTTACTCCATCGGTTAGTTGATCTTCTTCGACCAATTTCTTGAAAAGCGGCGCCTTTTTCCCTTGAGATAAATAATTGGCTAAGACCTCCAGGGGATAAGAATCGGGATGATACTGATAAACCGATGGCCAGGTCAATAAGAGCCTGGGCAAGCGGGCAAAATTATCTTCATAATAGATCTTCTTAGTTTCCTGTAGTGTTACAGGCTGTTTATCCATCTTTGGAATGTCTTCCCCCCGTTTAATTTCACTGAAATACTTATCGACCAAGGCTTTTGCTTCGACAACATCAAAATCACCTGCAATAGTTAGGGTGACATTGTTTGGTACATACCATCGATTATAGAAATCTTTGACATCCTGCAGTGTGGCATTTTGTAAATCCTCTAAAGAACCAATGACCTGCCAGCTATATGGATGATTTTCGGGATAGAGATTTTTATCGATAACATAAAAATTATGGCCATATGGTCGATTATCCACACCCTGGCGTTTTTCGTTTTTAACCACTTGTTTTTCTTTGGCCAAAACCTGTTCGGTAACTGTATTGATGAAAAATCCAAGTTTATCGGCTTCCGCCCAGATCATTTTTTCCAAGGCGTCCTTGGGTACGGTTTGAAAATAATTTGTTCGGTCTCTACTCGTTGAACCGTTTGCACCCGATCCTCCAATACGTGCACTCATTTTATCAAGCCCGCCTTTGCCTAAATTTTCAGATTCCAGGAACAGCAAATGCTCAAAAAGATGCGCGAATCCTGTACGCCCTTGCTTTTCACGGGCAGATCCTACATGACTGGTCAACGCAACAGCCACAACCGGATCGGAGCGATCGATATGAAAGATGACCTGTAATCCGTTGTCAAGAGTATATTTTTCAAAATCTATTTTAAACTCGGTTGATGTGCTATCTGTGTTAACATCCTGCTTGCACGACACTAAAATCAATGCGCATACAGTTAGGATGAGTTTAAACTTTATTAATCTCATATTATCAAATTTAGAGGTAGGAACAGTTCCCTTTAGTACTATAATTCGAAGGCATTATTGTTCACGAAGAAAATAGCATTGACTAAAAACAGTTTGCCATTCTCCCAGAAACTTCTGAACATGACATTATCTACAAAATAGATGATGCTTCCCCGGCCTTTGCGTTCTTCACCGAACACCAATGAATTGGGTAATTTTTTTATTGCTTCACTGCCGGCGAACCCGGAAACATTTGTGGGTCGGTCACCGATATGAGCAACGTTAAATCCACCATTTAAGAGGCTATACGAACTACTCCCTAATTTAAGTGAAAAATAAGTCTTGTCATATCCAAAAGCCATTGGATGCGTATTGTCTACCTTGGTTTTAAAGATGGCCCCGGTTATCAAATTTTTTGCATATTCACGCTCACGCTGGGCGTAAGGAATAAGATCATTTCCATCATTTTTAGAACCTTCATTATACTTTAGGCTAATACCTTCTTTTCCTGCAAAAGCGTTCAGTGCTCTGTCAAAGGCGATCAATTTCCCACCTGCCCGAACCCAGGTCAGGAGCTTTTTCATACCATCTTCATTCAATAGACTTCTGTAATTTCCTGATGGGAGGATCAAAACATCATATTTATCAAGATCGGCCCTTCCAACATGTTCGGTATTAATAGAGCTAACCGGATAATGTAACTGCTGTTCGAAAAAATGCCATAGGGCGCCATAGCTTAATGATGAGGTATTTTCCCCGGAGAGCATAGCTACTTTTTGCTTATTAACCAGTTTTATATCAGGGGAACCAAAATCAGGTCCTTTTGTCGAATAACCGGAGGCAATTGGATACAATTCTCTGTTGTACTTATTGGCTGCATCAACCAATAAGGCATCCAAATTATTTTGTTTCGGATTATCGCCACGCGTAATAATTAATGAACCAGGCGCGAAATTTTTTCCTGAACTTGTCATTGCCTTTTCCGTGAATCGAACCTTTATGTTCATTTTTAGCAATTCTGTTAAAAATTGCGCATCTGCCATATGATCCCAACCGACCATATATCCGGTAGCATTTACATTTGCCGAATTAGAAACAAGGGTAGTAGTTGATGTGTTAGATGCCACTAAACTCGAACTGGCTACGGTTTCTAGACCATAGGCATAGGGTAAGCTCCAGGCTGTAATATCATAGGTTAGAGAATCAACAAGCTTGGCATTCGGCTCAAATAATACTTTTACCATTTTACCTTTTGGTTGATTTGTACTAACAACCAGATCATTTGAAGACATGCGCATGCTGCCGTTTGAATTTAGATCATATTTAAATCCACTAACCTGGCCACCGGAAGGACTGCCATAGGAAATTTCATGTTTATCTAAAAGAGACTTTAATGCTTCAATTTTATCGGCATCACCCTTCATGACATAACTTTTATATTTCAATCCCGATGTATTAAAAAATTTCTTGAATTCGCTGTTCAATCGTCCCGCATTATTGGCCGAAATTTCTACGGTTGACAAGCCCGTTGTTGTATGATGGGCAATGCGATCTTTCAAAGTAAGAATAACGCCTTCATCATTTAAGACGCCTAATCCACCCCGACCATGACCGGCTTGTTCATAAGTCATTCCTATGGCACCCATATAAGTTGGATAGGTATCACCGTAACTTGGATAAAACAGATCAAAGCGTTCCTTAGTGAAAAACAACCACCCTTCTGCGTCGAAATATTTAGCATGATTTTTCCCTATCTGATCTTGAAAATCACGCTGCCAGTCGCTGATGATCTCGTGGTAGGGCTCAGCTGCAGGTGCAAAATAGTAAGGCTCGTTAATGCCTTGTTCATGAAAGTCAACATGAACATGAGGCATCCATTTGTTATATATTTTTAGTCTTGAAGCCGATTCAATTTGGGATGCCCAGGCCCAGTCCCGATTCAAATCGAACAAATAATGATTCGCTCGACCGCCCGGCCAGGGCTCATTATGTTCACTGGCCTGTTGATCGATATCATAAGGCCTGCTTGATGTTTCATTGTACCAATTGGCATAACGATCGCGTCCATCCGGATTGATGCAAGGATCAATAATGACTACAGTATTTTTTAGCCAGTCTTGCTTTTCCTTTAATAGTTTGTAGATGGTCAACATGGACGCTTCTATACTCGAGGCTTCGTTTCCATGGACATTATAGCTCAACCAAACGATTGCGATATTCGCTGTAGTCGAGGTTCCGGGCAATATGCCTGTGTTCTTTAAATTATTTTGACGAATCGTCTCAAGATTTCGCATATTTTCTTCTGAAGAAACCACAGCAACATACAAAGGCCTGCGCTCATAGGTTTCTCCATATTTTGTAAGCTGAACCTGTGAAGGCAGGTTCGCAGCTACATGCTTGAAATAATCAACGACCTGATGATGTCTGGAAAATTGTGATCCCAACGGATAGCCAAGAAATTCACTTGGCGATTGAATGTTTTGTGCGATAGAAATCGAGATAGAAAAAATAAAGAAAAACAGAAATTTAAACAACTTTTGCATTTGGCTGAATATTTTTGAAAAATGAGAGCTAAAGATAATAACCGAAAATGAATTAACTAAAATTTAGTAGTTAAAATATACAAGAGCATTATATTTACACAAGAATTCAATGAATACTATGCCATCAGACTGTTTATCGTTTAGAGATACGAACTACTTTTCTACTTTAATTTGCGATTATCTCGAAGAAAGAACAGAACTGCAATCATTATACAATAGGTTTCCAAAATTAGAGAATTTTAAGGCTCAGATTGATGAGAAATCCGGCAATTTCGATCTTGCTAACAGGCAGGTTTTAGAGCAGGTTTTGTTAAAACAATATAGCGATATCGATGCCACTCTTGAAACCCATCAAAACATAATTAGCCTTAAGGCCGAAAATACATTTACAATTACAACCGGACATCAACTGAATTTGTTTACCGGACCCCTGTATTTCCTCTATAAGATCATTTCAACCATCAATTTGACCAGGGCCTTAAAAAAGGAATTTCCAAAATTTAATTTTGTTCCAATATATTGGATGGCTACCGAAGATCATGATTTTGAAGAGATCAATTATTTTAATTTTAAAGGTAAAAAAGTACAATGGTCAAGAGCATCTAAGGGTCCCGTCGGGCGAATGGATTTAAGTGGCCTTGAGGAAGTCAGTTCAGTATTTGCTTCTCAGTTGGGGAGCAGTACCAATAGCAATGAACTGAAGGAACTTTTTAAAACGGCTTATACAGAACACAATACCCTTTCGGAAGCCACCTTGTATCTGGCCAACGAGCTTTTTGGTGATCATGGGTTGGTCATACTTGATGCCGATCACAAAGCACTGAAACAATTGTTTGCTTCTCAAATGAAAAGTGAACTTCTGGATCAGGATGCATTTCATAAAGTGAATGAGGCAAATGCTGAAATCGGAAAACTGAATTATAAGGTTCAGGTCAACCCGCGTGAGATCAATTTGTTTTATTTTTTGAACGGTTCCCGAGAACGTATCCTTAATAATGACGGACAATTTTTGGTGAATAATTCGGATCAAAAATGGACTGAACCAGAAATCCTGAAAGAATTAAATGATCATCCGGAACGCTTCTCTCCTAATGTTATAATGCGACCCCTGTATCAGGAGACCATACTTCCTAATCTCTGTTATATTGGTGGTGGTGGAGAATTGGCCTATTGGCTTCAGCTAAAGGCATATTTTAAATCTAATGGAATCTGCTTTCCAATCCTATTGCTCAGAAATTCGGCAGTTTTGGTGACTTCAAAACAATCGGAAAAAATGATAAAACTCGATCTGAGTTTCCACGATTTATTTCAGACACAAAATAAATTGATCAATGATCAAACCAAAAAATTATCAGAGATTAACATTGATTTCTCCGAACAGAAAACTCATTTAACTGAGCAATTTAAAGCGCTTTACAAACTTGCTGAAGCTACCGACAAATCCTTTCTCGGGGCTGTGGCTGCTCAGGAA
>JABDLA010000187.1 GCA_013001965.1 Flavobacteriaceae bacterium
GTCGATATTTTGCTTCCATCTAACGGACTAAAAACGTCCATGGCATCATGGCCATTTCTTTCGAATTTTCCGTCTATATAATTCTTTACTTCGGAAAGGGTTTCACTAGCATTCATCGCTCAAATAATTTTGGTTTAACTGGGTAATATTACTTTTAAGAAAACCTCAAATTTTAAAGTCGTTTTCTGCTTGAGGTTATACTCAAATATATAAAATTAATATTAAAGCTTCCCCTGGATTTGAAGCGGCTAAAACTATTGAATTTCCAATGGAGTAAACTCGAATTTGTTACCGTCGAATAGGCCTTTATCGCTTAACTTCAAAGAAGGAATTACCAATAAAGCCATAAAGGACAAAGTCATATAAGGAGCGTTTAAGGTACTGCCCAACGACTTGGCCATTTTATCAAGTTCGGCATATTGCTTACCAATGGTTTGTCCGTCCTTGTCACTCATGATCCCCGCAACCGGAAGTGAGACCACTTTTGAATGGGAATTAGAAACGGCACAAATACCACCTTTATTTTCGATCAAGACATTCACGGCCTGGCAAATAGTCTCATCAGAAACTCCTACGGCGATGATGTTATGAGAATCATGACCTACAGAGGAGGCAATCGCTCCTTCTTTGAGCCCTATATTCTTAATGAATGCTATGGCCGGTTTATCATTATTATACCTGTTGACAACAGTCATTTTTAAAACATCATTATCCACATTAGATACTAAATTCCTATTTAAAATGGTACTTTCAGCAATGAACTCATTAGTAATTAGCTCGCCATCAAAAGCCTCAATAACGCGAATTTGTTTAGCAGTTGAGGTAAATTTAAAATCACCAGGATCTTTACTTTCTGTACTAAAATTATTAAGAACGGTAAAAGGTGTAGACGGTATTAAAGATGCTCCATTATCGTAGACTAATTGGCCATTAATATAGGTTTGAAGTGTTTTAAAATGTGTCAGGTTCTCGACGATGGTAAAATCGGCAAAATCCCCTGCCTTCAATAAGCCCACATCAATCTTATAATGATGTACCGGATTAATACAGGCAGCTTGCAAAACCTTGAAAAGGTCGATGCCTTTGGCAACCGCCCTGGTGCAGAGTTCATCGATATGACCGACTAAAAGATCGTCCGGATGTTTGTCGTCACTGCAGAACATCATATTCGAATAATGCTCAGGTAAAAGATCGATCAACGCTTCAAAATTTTTGGCAGCACTACCTTCACGAATGATGACCTTCATTCCTTTTTGAAGCTTTTCAAGGCCTTCTTCGTATGTAAAACACTCATGATCTGTTGAAATTCCAGCACTGATATATTTGCTAAGGTCTTTCCCTCTCAAGCCGG
This sequence comes from Flavobacteriaceae bacterium, assembly GCA_013001965.1. Lineage (GTDB taxonomy): Bacteria > Bacteroidota > Bacteroidia > Flavobacteriales > Flavobacteriaceae > JABDLA01. The sequence continues at coordinate 1,352 of JABDLA010000187.1, forward strand.
GCGAATGGCCATCAACCGGCTTGTTATAGTGATGTGCCCATTTTATTTTTTTTAGAACTTCCGTGTCATCATATAGGACTCCCGGATAATTCATCATTTCGGCTAAATATTTGATCTCGGGATTTTCAAGCAATTTTTTTATGCCTTCAGAATCAATTACGGCCCCTGCCGATTCAAAATTGGTCGCCGGTACGCATGATGGCGCTCCGAAATTAAATTTGAAAGGTGTTTGTTTGCCATTATTGATCATGAACTCCACACCTTCAACACCAAGCACATTAGCAATTTCATGAGGATCGGAAACCGTTGCTACCGTTCCATGCTTTACGGCAATCCTGGCAAATTCAGAAGGCACGAGCATGGAGCTTTCGATATGGATATGAGCATCTACAAATCCCGGGATAATATAGCTTTCAATATCATGAGCCTTGGGTACAATGCTCATGATCTTTCCATCGGCTATTTGAATCTCGCCTTTATAGATTCGACGGTTCTCTATGTCTACAATTTGGCCTTGAATCACCATTTACTTCAATTCAATTTTTAATATCTGCTTTGTTTTATCAGTTACTTTAAATCTTTCATCTGCCCTACGGCCTATGATCCAGACGATATCCTGTCCTGAACACAGCAACCAGCTGTTCTCTTTGTCGATAAGCGACATTTTCTCATCCTTAAAATATTTACTCACTTTTTTTCTTCCATTAAGTCCGAACGGATGAAAACTGTCACCTTCCTCCCATTTTTTAACATATAAGGGTTGAATGAAGCGGTCCCGATCAACGAAAATAACATTGTGATCTGTATCTGAGAGGCTTTCAACCGTCTCAAACACTAATTTTCCAATGGGAATGGGAACTTCTTTTTTTAATGCTTCAATGTGAATGTGATCATGTGATTTATCTTCAATCGCTGTCAGGATGAGCCTATCCCTGTCTTTTAGTAGTCTCCAGTTTTGCGAAAACAATTGCTTTCCCGACTGTGCATCAAAAAGCGCATACACATCATCCCATTGGGTGAATCCGTAGTCCTTGATTAATTCGTATAAATAGGCCTTTGGATCATTAAGTGCATTAAGTTGTTCAATACTAAAAGAAATAGAATCGTCCTTAACATCAATTATGTTATCCGAAACATCATCCAACCGATCATCAATGATACCTTGAGCTTCTTTTAAATGACCTATAGTCCTGTTAAAATTTTCAAGGAATTGTGGATTGGTCTCTTTTAATTTTGGAATGATCTCATGGCGAATTTTGTTTCTTAAATATTTGACAGATGCATTGCTGCTATCTTCGCGCCATTCAAGTTTTTTCTCTGAGGCATAACCCTCAAGATCATTTCTTGAGAATGTTAATAAAGGCCTAAGAATCTTTTCATTTTGATTAGGAATCCCTGTCAAACCATCCAGTCCGCAGCCTCGTGAAAGATTGATCAGAAATGTTTCCAGATTGTCATCGGCATGATGTGCTGTAAGAATATGATCAAAATCCAACTGTTCTGCTAATTCAAAAAACCACTGGTAGCGAAGCTCCCGAGCTGCCATTTGTATCGATATCTTCTTGTTTTCGGCATAGGTCTCCGTATCGAAATATTCCACGAATAGTTCAAGATCCAAGGCTTCAGCCAGGCGCAAAACAAAATTTTCATCGGCATCACTCTCCTCAGCCCGTAAATTAAAATTACAATGGGCCAGTGCCACATCAAGGCCAGATTCCACACAAAGATGTGTCAGTACCACACTATCCAGTCCACCTGATAATGCAATAAGGATCTTATTTTTTTTAAGAAAGGGCGCTTCTTTTTTAATATAATTTTTGAAAGCCTTTAGCATGCACTAAATATACAACTTTTGGTCATGGATGAAATTTTTTATAGCGCTGTTAAAATGACAAAAATCATTTTATATAAAACTCATTTCCATTAGCTTTAAAGGTATTTTAAAATCAATGTTATGAGTACTATTGAACAACTCTCGTCCAAATCGTCGCAATCAACCTTTGATAAAAAAGTATTGGCTGCTATTCAGCATCTTCATCCATACGTTAAACACAGACTGATCGTCGCAGAGTCCAAGGGCATACTACCAAAGAATATGTATACCTCTAACGGTATTATAGATGAAGGTATTGCAACTTTGTATCGTAATGGCTACGATGTTGACCTGGATGCGATGGCCGTTAAATTACGATTGTTTTACATTGTTGATGAGGATCTAAACAACCTTTTGAAAAAGGAGGCCTTTCATCAGAAGACGATTAGTACCGATCGTATTTTGAAGGAAGAGCTTGGCAAATTGAATGAAGATTTTACCATGGATGCCGACCTTGACCTGATCTTAAATACAGAGTTGGATGACATCTCGTATCATCAAAACGACGGTGAGCACATTTTCCTTTACCAGGATAGTGATTCGACCATTTTAAGGGAATTCGAGATTGAAGATCTTTCAGGGAAAAATCCACATCATTTATTAGGGAAATTCTATCATTGGCTACCGTTGAACGTTTCCAATATAGTTGATCTTTATATCTATGGAAATTTGAGATTTGAAGACATTGCAAGGATCAAGGACATTCAAATTGAACGTATTGAGAGAATATTTGAAGAGGTAAAAAAACAATTCAGAAGCCATATTGACTGATAGGCAGTTTACTTTTCTAAAACGGTACGCATCGCCTTCGCCTTGATCAGGCATTCTTCATATTCCTTTAAAGGATCACTTTTGGCTGTAATGGCTCCTCCAACGGAATAGGACACATACTTTCTTTTAGCGTTATATAAAATACTACGGATCACCACGTTAAAATCGAAGTTGCCCTCGGGTGTAAAATAGCCAACGGCCCCCGAATACAAGCCGCGTTTGCTTTCCTCCAGTTCTTCAATGATCTTCATTGCCGAGATCTTGGGCGCTCCAGTCATACTGCCCATTGGAAAGCAGGATCTGATCACATCAACCGGATGCGTTTCAGGATGGAGCTGTGATGAAATCGTTGATATCATTTGATGCACCTGATCAAAGGTATATACCTTACATAACTCTTCAACCACCACGCTGCCCTTCATGGCAGTTTTTGACAGATCATTTCGCACCAGGTCAACGATCATAATATTTTCGCTGCGTTCCTTCTCATCATTTTCCAAATTTGCCTTATTTGCTCCATCTTCCTTAGGATTTTCAGAGCGTTTAGCCGTTCCTTTTATGGGCTGTGAAATCAAACGATCTCCAAGTTTCTTCAGAAAGCGTTCGGGTGAAGCACTTAGTAAATAGGAATCATCGCATTTGAGAAAGCCGGCGAAAGGCGGACGAGAGATTGCATTAAGATGCTTGTAAGTTTCTATTGGATCAATACTGGTATGTTCAGCATAAAACTCCTGGCAAAAATTAGCTTCATAAATATCGCCCCGGTGAATATGAGCAAGCATTGCTTCAATCTTATCAAAATAATCGTCCTTATGAATTCTTAACTTGATCCTGATGTTGTTGTTATGGGATAAGTTTTTGAGAAGAATGCCGCTTTTAATGCTTTCCAGGTCTTGATGCATGTCTTGTTCATAGTCCTCTAAATAGTTCATGACCAATTCATCAGCCTGAATACTAAAGACCTTTTTAGGTTGAAAAAAATAGAGTTCCGGAAAATGCAACTCATCTAAATTGTTGGACGAAAGCGCCTCGATGTCATTTTTAAGGTCATATGATAAATAACCAAATATCCAATCTTTTGTTAGATCATAGAACGATTTTAGTTGATCGAAAGCCTGATGATGATCAGTCTTTAAAACTTTATGGGCACCAACAGCTAATAATCCCGAATACTCGGTATAATTTTGATCGTAGTTATTGGAATCCAACCAAACTACATCGTCATATTGTTGGCTCCAATGCAGTAATTTTGATTTAAAATCAACACTATTTTCGAGATGGAATGATCTGCTAATTCGCAATTTGTATTCTAAAATTAGGACGCATTATTAATGCGCAAATGTAATTAATCATATTAAAAAAAACCCTTTCCAAATGAATGGAAAGGGTAAGCAAAAAATCAAGTTCAGGTCTTCCCTAACAATAACTTATTACCACAACATAAGTTATTCCTGAATTTCGACTTGACTTTCTACTATATCTTTAACCGGTACAACCAGTTTTCCGTTTGCGGTTTTCAATGTCATTGAAATATCGTCAATGGCGATAATTTCACCTTCTACTTTTTTAAACTTTATACGCTGACCCAGTTCATAGGTGCGTCTGGTATAAAATGTCTTTAATAAATCTCCAACCACTCCCCTTGCTCCAAGACCTAAGGCCAAAGCGAAAGATGCAAGAAACGCGCCAAATATCATATTGAGATTACTCGTGATGATTTCGGTATCAATTCCTGCCTGATTTAAAGCGGTTATTGAGATGATGGCAATCAGTATCAAAAAAACCAATTGACTTAATATTTTTCCACCGGATATTTCCAATGAATTGAATAAGGTCTTAATGGCATTCTTGGCAAGGTTTGCAATAAATAAACCGACCATAAAAATGATCAATGCACTAATGAGCTGTGGAAGGTAGCTTATCAGGTTTCCTAATTCTTCGGAAACTATGGTCAATCCAACCATTTCCGAAACAACGATGATCAACATGATGAGAAGGGACCATTTAACGAAATTAACAATGACCTTGGTCATGTTAATATTCAGTTTTTTGCCCTCAACCAGTTCAATATCATTCAATTTCTCTCCAAGTTTATCGATCTTAATAAACTTAAGTGACTTTTTCAGAACGACTAATAATAATTTTATGAATAACCAACCGACTATAAGAACCAGTATGGCTTTTCCAACGGTCATTCCTGTGGTCATCAATCCGTCTAAAATGATGTCTTTATATTCGCTTAATCTTTCCATGGTATTCTAGAATATGATGTTAATGTCTAAGAATTCTTTAATTATATAAATACTATTTTTTCTTTCGTTCATTGATGGTTCGTTCAATCACGCTGCCTACGTTTAATGAAAAGAGACTAGCTATATCCATCAAAAGTTTTGCATACGCAACATCTTTCATTACCCTGTCTTTTAATTCCTCCGGAACGTCCTTCAGGGGTTTGTTTATGTATTCAAATGGATTGTCCATATTATTCATCTGTATAAACGTTTACTAGTTTTTCTTTAGCTCGTTTGAGCCTCATCTTAACTGCACTCTCACCAATATCTAATATCGCTTCAAGATCCTTAATACTTAAAGCGTCCTGATATTTAAGCAATAGGATCATTTTCTCATCGGGAGAAATTCGTTCTAATGCTTCCTTCAATTTATCAACTCTTAGCTGACTGATCTCCTTATCATCCTTTACCGGATCGTATAAGGTTTCTTCAATAGTTTCTGAATCTACTGATTTCTTTTCTATTTTTTTCGCTGTGTTTCGGTTCACATAATTTACACAATGGTTATATGTAAAAGCATACAACCAGGTTGAGAACTTAGATTTTCCTTTAAAGGATCTTAATTTTACAAAAAGTTTTAGAAATACGTCCTGAGTAAGATCTTCAGCCTCCTGCTGACCGTTAGCGAAACCATAACACTTGTTATATACAACCTGTGAATACCGGTCGTATAATATCTCAAAGAGCAATGAATCATTGGATGACACAATGGCTTTCACCAGGTCTTCATCAGATAAATCCTTAATGTTGCGATTTTTATTCAATGTTATTGTTAGGGTATTATCTTTTTAGACACCTGTTTGACTTAAAAGTCACTCCCTTTTAAAAAAATTACCAATAATTTAGTTGTAGATTTTTAGCAATTATTTAATACACTAACATTGAGTACTTTAGGCATGGAAATCGGGCATATATTAACAAATCTATACTATTTTTGCTGAAATCAAAATAATAATAGAACATTATTAAATAATCATACGATATCAAATTGGGTGAAAATCACTAATTTTAAAAGGAAATTTACAGTCTGTTATGGCATTAAAACGCATCCTTTTTATTTGTTCATGTTTCGTATTTTCCAGTCAGCTTATCGCTTCCGATGATTGGGGGCGAACCGGTCACCGGGTTATTGGTGAAATAGCCGAAACCCATTTGAAAAACAGTACCAAGCGAAAAATTAAAAAATTATTACAAAGTAAATCCCTGGCCTTCACCTCTACTTTTGCCGATGAAATAAAGGCAGATCGCCGTTATGATGAATTTTTCACCTGGCATTACATTAACATGCCCTTAGATTCTCAATATGAAAATGCAACAAAGAACGAGAAGGGTGATATGGTCACTGGAATTGATTTCTGTAAAAAGGTGATCTCCGATAAAAACTCAAGCGAGAGCGATAAAATATTCTATTTAAAACTTTTAATTCATTTGGTTGGGGACTTACATCAACCCTTGCACATCGGGCTCGAAGAAGATCGCGGCGGCAATGATTTTAAGGTACAATGGTTTGGGGCCGACTCAAATTTGCATCGCGTTTGGGACAGTGAAATGATCGACAAATATGATATGAGTTATATTGAATTAGCCCGAAATGCTGATGTTTTGTCGAAGGATGAAATTAAAAAAATCCAGTCCGGAACGATCATCGATTGGG
>JABDLA010000197.1 GCA_013001965.1 Flavobacteriaceae bacterium
TGATAATGGCGCTAATTCCTGGACGGTGAGTAATATTCCTAATGGAGTCAATGCCAACATTGAAGTGACCAATGACAATAATTGTAAGAGCACTGTAGAGATTGAAGCACCTGATTGTGGATGTCTAGAGTTTGAATTCTCATGGACCAATATCACTTGTGAGGGCGAGAACGATGGTACGATCACGATTGACTTTGTGACACCTGGAGCAACAGTTCTATTGAACGGGCAGCCATTTGTTGAAGGACAATTATATCCACCGGGTGAGTATACTATTGAGGCCTTTTTTAATAATAACGAACCCGATTGTTATTTCTCTGAGACCTTTGAAATTCTTGAACCACCTGCAGTAACTGTTCAGGCATCAGGTACTGATGAGACCTGTTATGACGCCAACGATGGAACTATTACGGTCTTTGGACTCAGCGAGAACGCATGTTATGTGATCCTTAAAAATGGTACAGGGCCGGATCTAAGTAATCAGGATTTCTTTGAGCCCGGCATTTATTTTATTATTGCAACAGTTTGTGATGATTTCATAAATGATACGCGTGTTATCGATCCATGTGAAGCTTTAGCAGTAGTGAATATTAAAGCAGCTAAGGGTAATCCATGTGATATATTAACCGGGTACATTACTTATCCAGATTGTGATACACCAGAGTTGAATTACTTGACGATATCACTTCAGCAGAATGTGAACAATCCGCAGTGTAACTGGGAATTGGATGCCACTGCGATCGCGAATGGATGGTCACTGATATCACCACCGGATAGTCCTGTGATGTATTTCGAACCTGGAGAAGGTAAGGCTACATTTACAGCGACCTTAAGTAATGATGGTGCTTGTGATCAGGTCTGTAAGATTTATGCGAAGTCACCATGTGAAACCGGACCTAAGAAGGGTATGGAGAGCTTCACACTATATCCAAATCCGGTAAAGGATGTATTGACTGTCGATTTCAAAAAGGAACTGACAGAAGATACACGAATTGAAATATATGATCTTTTAGGTAATACCGTTTACACCAATAGGTTGAACAAAACTGAAAAGTCTAATGTAAATATCGACTTCTCAAACTTCCCTGGTAATGTGTATTATATGAAAGTGACAGATAAGAATGGAACAACAATCAAAAAAGTTTTATTAGATAAATAATCAGATTATTGATTTAATAGCAACTTTCAACGCCTTTAATTCGTACGGATTAAAGGTGTTGTTTTTTTATGAAGCGAAGAGTTGATCGGGATCCTTGAACGATTTAAACTCCAGTGCATTCCCTGATGGGTCATTAAAGAACATTGTAGCTTGTTCCCCCACCTCACCTTCAAAACGGATGTAGGGTTCAATCAGGAAGGTGATGTTCTTTGTTTTTAATTGATCTGCAAGCTCATGAAATTTCGGCCATGGCAAGACAATCCCAAAATGGGGTACCGGAACTTGTTTGCCATCGACAGGATTAGCGTGTCGATCCTGTGATGATTCAGCTTTATAATGAATAACTAATTGATGACCAAAGAAATCGAAGTCAACCCAATGATCACTACTACGGCCTTCAGTTAAACCCAGTACCTCCCTATAGAATTTCCGACATTTGGTAATGTCATTAACCGGAATAGCGAGATGAAAGGGTGATAAATTGGCCATAAGAAGCAGACTTAAAATGTAAAGATATTATTTATTTTTTCTTTTGACACATTCGATCTTCCAGGTAGGATACACGATTTTTTCCGTTTTATCTACCCATTCTCCTTTCCATTTAAAGCTTTCATCTTTTATGTCATAAAAAGTTATTTTGTAGGATCCCTCCATGCCATTGGGAGCCTTTTGATCACGGTATAAAATGATCTTGTCTTCCTTTTTATTGCCCTCCCAGGCAGGTAAAGCCGATGATGGTAATTTGGACGAATAATAATGGACATACCATCGATTGCTGTCAGCGATGAATTGTCTGATACTGCCTGCATTGCCACCATTTTCTATCATGGTCTGGTCCTGAACACCCATACCATTCATGATATATTTGAATTCCCAGGTCAATTTTTCCACTGGATTCCAACTCCCGTCAGGTTTCCGGCGCAAGGAGCTGCAATCACTCATTCCAATTAATTCGTGATAATCCCTGATCTGTTCAGGCCCTTCAGGATTTGGCAATCCAAAAGGGTGTGTTGTTGAAGGTTCATAATTATTTTGAGAATACAGGGTAAAACTTGCAAGACAAAAAAGGAGTAAAAGTGCTTTCATAAAAGTTATGTTTGCCTAAAGTTAATGCGCTTGAAAATGTAGAAAAAGTTAATTAGGAATATCTTAACAGATCAAAATCCCGCTTAAATTAATGATGCGTTGTTTTTTTAGAATCTTTAAGCAGCGTCCTCAATTCTTCCAATTCAGCGGGCGAAAGTTCGCGATAGGTGCCAACCGCAATATCAAGTTTGATATTCATGATTCGTGTTCGTTTGAGTTCAGTAACCTCGTAGTTTAAATATTCACACATACGTCTTATTTGACGGTTCAACCCTTGAGTCAGGACAATTTTAAAACGATGAGAATCTATTTTTTCAACTTTACATTTTTTAGTGACTGTATCCAGGATTGGAATGCCATTTCGCATGCGTTCAATAAAGGTTTGAGAAATTGGTTTATCAACAGTGACTATATATTCTTTTTCATGATTATTGCTGGCACGTAATATTTTATTTACGATATCACCATCGTCGGTGAGAAGAATAAGGCCTTCACTTGGCTTATCCAATCGGCCTATTGGAAATATACGTTTGTGATAGTTAATATAATCAATGATGTTATCCTTTTCAACCTTGGTATCAGTTGTACAAACAATGCCAACCGGTTTATTGAAGGCCAGATAGACAAACTCTTCCTTCCTCTGTGAAAGCAATTTTCCGTCCACCTTGATCTTATCGGAATCCGAAACCTTTAGGCCTAATTCAGGAACCTGGCCGTTAACAGTAACCCGACCTTCCTTTATTAATTTATCGGCGGCGCGCCTGGAGCAATATCCAATTTCACTTAAATATTTATTGAGTCGTGTTGCTTGATCATTCATTTGTTAAAGATAATTTCGTCATTGCTATACTTCTCGATGAACGGCGTCAATTGAAAAAGCCGGCTTGCAAACAGCGATATATTCGCAGGGCTCGGTGAATGGGTTGGAATATTGAACCCTTTTATTTTTGGAGATTTTTATGGATTGGCCTGCCTCCAAAACCAAAGTCTCTCCTTCAATTATAAATTGCTTTTTTCCTTTTATGATATAGGTATACTCATCAAATTCAGGTGTTTGAAATGGTTCGCTCCATCCCGGAGGTGCTATCATATGAGCAATACTAATCTCAGAATTGCCGTCAGTGGCATGTCCGAAATGCTCTTCGATTAATTTTCCGTCATCAGTTGGTACAACGAACGGTTTTTTCTGAATTGTATAGGCTTTCATTTTAATACCATTGGATATAGAAGTTCTTAATTTTTGCATTATCCGGAATTTGTATCGCATCAATTTTTATGTCCGGATTATGACGCAATTCTTCCGGCAGCTCTTTCTTATCAATATTGACATAGACATTTATCGCATTGAATGAAACAATGAGGTTGCTCAAGGAATTTTGAATACTGGAAATTTCATAGGCATCTCGAATGTCTTTAAAAGTTGATTTGAAAGTAATGCCTTTTGAGGTTTTGAAACGTTCATCAATAACACGTACGGATTTGATAACTGAAGTAGAATCCAGGGCTTCCGAAGGGGTGAGAACCATAAGCAAATTTCCACCTTTTTCATATATCTCAATATCATTGATATTCCCTGTAAATTCATCACCACCAATGTATTTTGATACAGAATCATTGATAAAGACCGATTCAAGATCTTTAACCTGAGTCGAATCTGTTAAAAATCCAATATGTTGTTTTGACATCAAAAACGGATCTTGCTCTTTCTTACAAGACGATAAAAGCACGAACAGGACTAATGTCTGAATTAAATATTTCATTTGATTTTGTTTGAGATTGATTACATGACCTTTTTCAAAATTCCGAATACAGCTCTGATAAAAGTGGCACTTGTTAATACTTTAACTACCGGATTTTGTCGTGTAGACCGTCTTGAAGTGCTGCGTTTTGATTGTGATTTCCTTTCCTTTTCTCTTGCTTCCTGCTCATCTTCTTTTGCCTTGACTTCTTCGGCCTTTTTTATTTTTTCATTGAGCATTTCATACGCACTCTCACGATCAATTTCTTGATTGTATTTCGGGATTAACTTAGATTCCGAATATAGAGCATTCAACTCGGTTGAAGAAAGGACATCCATCCTGCTCATGGGAGCTCTCATCATTGTAGCGACGAGTGGCGATGGCCGACCCTTTTCATCCAATGCCGAAATCAAGGCCTCACCAATACCTAGTGATGTTAAGGTTTCTGCGGTGTCATAAAAATCGGTATCCGGATAATTTTGAGCTGTAAGTTTGATAGCTTTTCTGTCTTTGGCGGTAAATGCTCTCAATGCATGTTGAACTTTTAAACCCAGCTGGCTTAAAACGGCTTCCGGAACATCGGTTGGATTCTGAGTCACAAAATATAATCCAACCCCTTTAGATCGGATAAGTTTAACGATACTCTCTATTTGATTAAGAAGGGCTTTAGAAGCTTCATTAAAAATTAAATGGGCCTCATCAATAAACATGATGAGCTCTGGCCTGTCGCTGTCGCCTTGTTCAGGAAATGTTTCATAAATCTCAGCCAAAAGACTTAGCATAAAGGTTGAAAATAGTTTCGGACGATCCTGTATATCGGTTAACCGCAATATGTTGATATAACCGCGGCCGTCATTTGTTGTTCTCAACAGATCTTCCACCTCAAAACTTTTTTCTCCAAAAAACAAATCGGCACCTTGTTGTTCAAGTTCAACCACTTTTCGAAGTATTGCTCCGGTAGATGCGGTGGATATTCGGCCATATGATGCTTCAAATTCTTTTTTTCCTTCCGATGTGGCATACTGTAATATCTTCTTAAAATCTTTCAGATCCAATAGTGGCAATTTATTATCATCACAGTATTTGAAAATAACTGCAATAATACCTTCCTGCGTAGGAGAAACATCAAGGATCCTTGAAATCAATACAGGTCCAAATTCAATAACAGTTGCCCGTAATCGCACGCCATCCTGTTCAGATAAGGTTAAGACTTCAACCGGAAAGGATTTTGGTTCAAATGCTAACCCTATTTTCTCATGGCGTTCATCAATTTTAGGATGTCCCGGACTGGGTTGTGCCAATCCACTCAAATCACCCTTGATATCCATCAATAAAACCGGCACCCCTTTTTCACTTAAATTTTCGGCGATGACCTGAAGTGTTTTGGTCTTTCCTGTTCCTGTTGCTCCTGCGATCAAGCCATGCCTGTTCATGGTTTTTAATGGAACCTTGACAAACGAATTCGTAACAGTTTCATTATCAAGAATTCCAGCGCCCAAGGTGAGGTAATCGCCTTTAAACGTATACCCTTTATTTATTGTTTCAACAAATTTATCTCTACGACTCATCTTATAATTTTCGTTAAAAATAGTGTAATTTTAGTCAAATTTAAAATGGATTGGATATGAAAGTCAGAACCCTATTTTTTGTGCTCGTCTTAGCTTTGATCTTTGGGTCATGTAATCATGGAAACTCAGAGATTGTTTTCCATAAATCTCATGAGGAAAAACGACAGAATACACCTTTCAGTGATGTTGTTGAAACCGAACACCTTTTATTCTTAACGGGACAGATCGGGCGAGACCACTCCAAAGGAATCCTGGTTGAAGGCGGGATAAAAGCAGAGACCAAACAAGTCATCGAAAACATTAAGGCAGTACTTGAGCATCATGACCTGGATCTCTCGAGAGTTGTAAAATGCACGGTTATATTGGGTGATATCAATGATTTTTCTTCCTTTAATGAAGTGTACATGGAATACTTTCCACTTAAACCTGCGCGAACAACATTCGCTGCATCAGGATTGGCTGGAAGTGCGAAAATTGAAATCGACGTCATCGCCGCAAAATAGGGCTTTTTCGAAATATTCTTTCCTATATTTGCAGCCTATGGTAAAAGAGGAGATACAAGAAGGAATAGAAAGGGGTGAATTGCTGCCACTTATGGAGGAATTCTATACCATCCAGGGTGAAGGCTATCATAAGGGCACTGCAGCCTATTTTGTGCGGATTGGCGGTTGTGATGTTGGATGTCATTGGTGTGATGTTAAGGAAAGTTGGAATGCAGAATTGCATCCGCCAACTGAAACTTCAAAGATCATCGATAATGCTGCGAGATATAGCGATACTGTTGTTGTAACAGGAGGAGAGCCATTAACCTGGGATATGACCAAACTGACGGAGGGATTAAAAGAGAAAGGTATGAAAATTCATATCGAAACCTCGGGAGCCTATCCTTTAACAGGGCAATGGGATTGGATCTGTTTGTCGCCAAAAAAAATGAAATTGCCGCTCAATGATATCTTCCAGAAAGCACACGAGCTCAAGGTTATTGTTTTTAACAAAGATGATTTTAGGTTTGCTGAAGAACAGGCGGCTCAGGTGAATGAGGACTGTATTCTATACTTGCAACCCGAATGGAGTAAACGCGATAAGATGATTCCGCTTATTGTGGATTATGTCATGCAAAATCCAAAGTGGAAAGTGTCTTTGCAGACCCATAAATATTTAAATATTCCATAAAAAAAGCTTCGGTATAACCGAAGCTTAAATTCCATAGTGTTGCATACTATTAGTTCATCGGAACAGAAACTCTTACAAGTCCCCATGCCATATGCATCGTGCCTTTATCATCAAAGGCTATTGAGAAAGCTTCTACCGAATCTTCACCTTTTGTTGCCTTTGCTGTGATTCTGGCCACATCATTGGCTTCATTATAAAAATAGGATCCCCATACATTGAGGTCAGAACTTAAAATCAAGGTCCATTCCGCTTCACCCGGAATCGCTGAAAGCGTATAAGTACCTGCTTTAACAGCTGTACCACCAACGGTCATATCCTTGTAAAAGGTAATCTCGGCGGCCTCATTGGCACCAAGCCTCCATTGCTTTCCGTTTGGAGCGAGTTTGCTCAATTCGCGGCCTTTTAATTGCGGACGACTATAAACAATTTTTACGGCTTTGTCGGCCACCCTATAACTTGAAGGAAAAGAAGCGGCATCCATCGGGCTTTTATCTAATCCCGGAAATTCTTGTGCATTAACATTGACTGTAAACAGCATCATAAGTGAGAATGCAAGTGTTGTTAAAAATGATGATTTTTTCATGTGTGGTTTATTATTTGATTCGTAAAAGTATGTATTCGATGATCTAAAAGTCGAAATTTCATGTTAAAATTTACAGATTAATTTTAAAATCGACGAACAACAAAATTAAAATTACATATTTATACAATAAATTAATATTAAGTTATAAATATTAACCAATTAAGTGATTATGCTTTAATATATAGAACAAAAATATCATATTTGTTCTATAATTATAAAAGAACCTAAATTATGTGTGGAATTGTTTGTGCATTCGATCTAAAACAAAAGTCAGAAACATTACGGCCTCAAATTTTAGAGATTGCCAAGAAAATACGGCATCGTGGCCCGGACTGGAGTGGAATATATAGTGATGAGAAGGCCATTTTGGCTCATGAACGTCTGGCCATTGTTGATCCGGCTTCAGGTAAGCAACCCCTTTTTAGTGCCGATAAAAAATTGATCTTAGCCGCCAATGGTGAGATATATAATCATAGAGAAATTCGTAAATCTTTTGAAGGTAAATATGATTTCCAAACGCAGAGTGACTGTGAAGTGATACTCGCACTTTACAAAGAAAAAGGGGTGGATTTTATTGACGAGATGAATGGCATTTTCGGATTTGCCTTATATGATGTGGAAAATGACGCCTATTTTATTGCTCGCGATCATATGGGTATTATTCCATTATATATTGGTTGGGATAAATTCGGTACCTTTTATGTAGCTTCTGAACTCAAGGCCCTTGAAGGGCAATGCACTAAGATTGAATTGTTTCCGCCGGGGCATTATCTGTCAAGTAAAGATGGAGAATTTGTGCAATGGTATAAACGTGATTGGGAAGACTATGAAGCGGTTAAAGCCAATGAAACCAGTATTGCCGAAATACGCAAAGCATTGGAAGATGCCGTTCATCGACAATTGATGAGTGATGTTCCCTATGCCGTATTGTTATCGGGCGGACTGGACTCTTCAGTCACCTCGGCCATAGCAAAGAAATATGCTCAGAAACGTATTGAATCCAATGATACTACTGAAGCCTGGTGGCCGCAATTACATTCATTTTCCGTTGGACTGGAAGGTTCACCCGACCTGGAAGCGGCCCGAAAGGTAGCAGATCATATTGGGACGGTACACCACGAAATAAAATTTACAATTCAGGAAGGATTGGACGCTATTAAAGATGTTGTTTATCAACTAGAAACTTATGATATTACTACAATCAGGGCGTCGACACCCATGTACCTCATGGCGCGTGTTATCAAATCAATGGGGATTAAAATGGTATTATCCGGAGAGGGCGCTGATGAGTTGTTTGGCGGTTATTTATATTTTCATAAAGCACCAAATGCAGAAGAATTTCATGAGGAAACCGTACGAAAATTAACCAAACTGCATATGTATGATTGCCTCCGGGCAAACAAAAGTTTGGCAGCATGGGGCATTGAAGGACGCGTCCCATTCTTAGACAAAGAATTTATCGATGTAGCTATGCGTATCAATCCCGAAGATAAAATGATCAATGGTGAACGCATGGAAAAATGGGTGATTCGTAAAGCATTTGAAGACTATTTACCTGAAAGTGTGGTTTGGCGCCAAAAAGAACAATTCAGTGATGGTGTTGGCTATAGCTGGATCGATACGTTGAAAGAAATGGTCGAAACTGAAGTTTCGGATGAGCAAATGAAGAATGCACATTTTCGTTTTCCAATACAAACACCGCAAAATAAAGAGGAATATTATTACAGGACCATTTTCGAGGGGCATTTTCCAAGCGATGCAGCGGCTCTAAGCGTTCCTCAGGAACCTTCGGTGGCCTGCAGTACCAAAATAGCCTTAGAATGGGATGAGGCCTTTAAAAACATGAATGATCCTAGCGGAAGGGCCGTGGCAAAAGTGCATGAAGATGCCTATTAGAATTTACTGAAAAATGGCTTATTGAAGACCGTTTTTAGAAGGCTTTCAAAAATTCTAAAATTTAGCCTTAAAACAGCCCTGTTTTTTCACTGGTAATTGTTAATAACTTATGCACTAAAAAGGCCTTTAAATTGGCATTTCTACTGCTTGTTTTTTATCTTTGTATATAAGAAGAAATGATGCTTTTTAGCGTCATTTTTTTGTGTAAAACCCAATGATTAAAAAAGATAAAAAAACATATGAGTAAAGACCCTAAGAATCAGTATTCTGCAGATAGTATCCAGGCCCTGGAAGGCATGGAGCATGTGCGCATGCGTCCGTCGATGTATATCGGTGATGTAGGTACAAGAGGATTGCATCATTTGGTCTATGAAGTTGTTGATAACAGTATTGATGAAGCCTTGGCCGGACATTGCGATCGCATTGAGGTTATCATTAATGAAGACAATTCGATAACCACACATGATAATGGTCGTGGAATTCCTGTTGGAATACATAAAAAAGAAGGTGTTTCTGCCCTTGAAGTGGTAATGACCAAAATTGGTGCGGGTGGTAAGTTTGATAAAGATTCCTATAAAGTGTCAGGAGGATTGCATGGCGTTGGTGTTAGTGTGGTGAATGCTTTATCAGAACATTTAAAAGCAACGGTTCATAGAGAAGGAAAAGTATGGGAGCAGGAATATGAGCGCGGGAAACCGATGTATCCGGTAAAATCTATAGGAAATTCAGACAAAAAAGGGACCTCGGTAACTTTTAAACCAGATCCGTCCATCTTTAATATAACTCTTGAATATAGTTATGATACCCTGGCGAGCAGAATGCGTGAATTATCATTCCTGAATAAGGGCATTACGATGGTATTGACTGACATGCGACATAAGAATGAAGATGGTGAATATGAAGGTGATACATTTTATTCAGATGAGGGCCTGCCGGAATTCATAAAATTTCTGGATGGTAATAGAGAGCCATTGATGCAAAGTGTAATTGCTTTTGAAGGTGAAAAGAATGGTGTTCCGGTCGAGGTGGCCATGATCTATAATACATCCTATTCTGAAAATTTACATTCTTACGTAAACAATATTAATACCCATGAAGGCGGTACACATTTGTCTGGTTTTAGACGTGGACTGACGCATACGCTGAAAAAGTACGCCGATAATTCGGGAATGACAGATAAGTTAAAATTTGATATAGCCGGAGATGATTTTCGTGAAGGACTTACGGCTATAATTTCTGTCAAAGTTGCCGAACCGCAATTTGAAGGACAAACGAAAACCAAACTTGGTAACCGTGAAGTTTCTGCATCTGTAAGTCAGGCGGTTTCTGAAATGCTTACCAATTACCTGGAAGAACATCCTGATGATGCCAAAACCATAGTTCAAAAAGTAATATTAGCTGCCCAGGCACGTCATGCCGCTCAAAAAGCACGTGAAATGGTGCAGCGAAAAACGGTGATGAGCATAGGAGGTTTGCCAGGGAAATTAAGTGATTGCTCTGAGCAGGATCCTGCCAAATGTGAAGTGTTCCTGGTTGAGGGTGATTCGGCAGGTGGAACGGCCAAACAAGGTCGTGATCGTATGTTTCAGGCAATTCTTCCCTTGCGTGGAAAAATACTCAACGTGGAAAAAGCCATGCAGCACAAGGTGTTCGAGAATGAAGAGATCAAAAATATCTTTACAGCATTGGGTGTTACCATAGGAACAGAAGAGGATAGCAAGGCGCTTAATTTATCGAAATTAAGATATCACAAAGTCGTCATCATGTGTGATGCCGATATTGATGGTAGTCATATCGCGACCTTAATTCTGACTTTCTTTTTCAGATATATGAAGGAACTCATTGAAAACGGCCATATATACATTGCCACGCCACCACTTTATTTAGTTAAGAAGGGAAATAAAAAGCGCTATGCATGGAGTGATTCAGAACGGGATGAAATTGTTGAAGAATTTGGTGATGGTTCCAAAATCCAACGTTATAAAGGTCTTGGTGAAATGAATGCCGAACAATTATGGGATACGACCATGAACCCGGAATTCAGAACAATGCGATTGGTACAGATCGATAATGGTACCGAAGCCGACCGTATCTTCTCGATGTTGATGGGGGATGAAGTTCCGCCAAGAAGGGAGTTTATTGAAAAGAATGCCATCTATGCTAATATTGATGCCTAGAGCAGTTGCAAAACAAGTATAAAAAAATCGCCTGTGAAAACAGGCGATTTTTTATTTTCCATATTGTGATTAAAAATCAAATCCAATTGAAAATTGCCAAACGCGGTTTTTGGGATTACCTTCATCATAAACACCTCCAAATCCGAGATGATATCTCACGCCGAGGCTGACACCGGAATCGGTTTTGAATCCTCCTCCAAAATTCACACCCCAATCAAAACTTTCAGGATTGAATTCCTGAGAGGTATCAAAAATGCTGAATCCACTGTCGAATTCTTCCTTATGCGAAACCGCTAATCCAATTTGCGGACCGGCTTCAAGGTAAAAATTGGCGTCAGGATAAGCCTTAAATAATAATGGCAAATTGATGTAATCCAATTTTTGAGTAAAGGTTCCTCCCGAATCTTTTATCTCATAGCCCTGCTGAGAATAATTGAATTCCAATTGCAAAGCCACACTTTCATTAAAAAAAGATTCACCGTAAAATCCAATGTGGAAACCGTGCCTTTGCCCGGTTTCACCTTCGCCATTAAAACTAACAGCTGCCAGGTTATAACCGCCCTTTATTCCGAAATTCGAAGACTTTCCCACGTCATTTTGAGCATGCGTTATAATTATAAATAAGCTTAATATTATTGTAGTTACTGAATGTTTCATAATAAATAGATTAAGTGATTAAATTTTAAATTATTTTCCGCCGTTCGCCTGTAAATCGGCGATACACTGTTCATCCAATCCGGGAGCAGAGGAAACACCGATGAGGTTATCAATACCTGAACCTGATTCTATCGCCCAATACATTAAACAATTTTCTTCATCGCAATGTTTGGGATGCGTCGGATCCTCATGCGGACTTTGAAGCGGACTTCCCAAGTTTGTCAGTCCAAGTATATGGCCAAATTCATGCATTATCACTGTCGATTCAAGCACTGTTCTATTGGGTTCTAACGGACTATCACTTAGTCCGTGAATCGTTTCTTCAAAGATCACAAAAGAGGTATTTCTGTAAGCAGCACCTAATACAACACTATTGCCAGCGTTCGCCGACGATTGTCCGTTTGCAAAGAACACCCATACGGCAATTTCATTATTGTTGTTATAGGCAGTTCGGTTGTTGTCTTCAAATTGAACGAGATTTTGTACACTCCAGGAGGTTGTTCCGGGGGAACTTACTGCTCTGGTTTCGACCTCGATACCATTTGGCTTAAAGGTTCTTTGCTCCAGAAATGAAACAAAGTTGTCAATTGATGCCTGTGAAGGTTCAAAACCCTCTACATAAACCAATTCAATATAAAGTTTGGTAAATGCATCAGCGGAAAGCAGATCATTGGCCGAAGTACCCGTAGGTTGTTGATTGGCCTCTGTTGAATTCCCTGTGTCGTCATTGCCTGTGTCGCCTGTAGTATCACTATTAGTATCTCCGTTGTTTTGGATCTCGTCCTTGGTGCATGACCATCCGGCCAGCGCTACTATAAGTAAAATTGCAAATACACGTTTCATTGTTTTTAGTTTTAATATAGCTGCCGGGAATTAATCCCGGCAGCCTGGTTCGACCATAACTATATTGGTTAAGGTCACATAAGTTTGTTTACTTCTAAAGTTGAGATAATATTAAGGTTAAAGCAGGGTTTGTCGTACTCTGCATACTTATACTGCTTTGTGAATAGCTGGTCACTTCCCAGTTTTGATTTAACAACTCAAAAGTGGCATTTCCGCTGAAACTCAAGTTTAGAAAGACCTCTATTTGAGACGCCACTTCATAAGTGCCCTGAACGTCCTCGGCAAATTGATCCACTACATTTTCAGCCGTTACGGTAAGATCATTTGCAAAATCGATAGTGTATTCAGCATAGTCATTTGCTGTGTCAATTCCGGCGTTGACAAAGGACTCCACCTGGAATAAACCATCCACAAGAATCGATTCTAAATTTGCAGCCTCTTCTTCGGCATCATCCATCGCCTCTTCTGTAGCTAAACAGTCGGAAATACTCGATTGTAAATCAATATCAGAATCGATCGTTACTCCGGTTTCACCATTTAAAGTAGCTGATATCGGATAGTTCACTGCAAACAATTCATCATTGCTAAACGTACTCATGAAGTCATACAGTTGCTGATCAGACTCGATGATAACGCTTCCTGTTTGGTCAAGGTTTAAGCTATAGGTCAAAATCGTAATAGGGTAATCAATATCAAGGCAAGAAATAGCATCCTGGGCAGTAGCTTCGGCTTGCTCACAAGCATCGATAAGTACGTCATATTCACCCTGTGATGTTACAATAACTTCTGTATAATTGCTTAACTTCACTGTAAGAGGAAATTGTAAAACCACCTGGTCATTATCGTTGTTGAATTCGCCAAGGATATCAATTACTTGTTGATAGTCCGATTGCGAAATAATATTCACTTGTGTACCATTAACAGTTGCGGTGACTGGCAACAGAATGGATGAACAAGAAACTCCATCTAGAAAGTCGTCGAACGATCCATCATACATTCCCGTACGCTCTAAATTTGAAGCTATTTGGGAATTAGCAGAATTGGTGTTCGGGTTATTTCCGTTTTCCATGTCGATCTCATCCTGGCAGGACATTAATCCGAGGCAGGCGACCAACATAATTGTAGACATTAATTTAATAGTTTTCATGATTTTAATTTTTTGGGTTATAAATTTTCAATTTTCATGGCAATCTTTAATCGCCTTTCTGTTAGTAAGACAACAAAACGCTATTTTACCCTATGATATTTTAATTATTTTTTTTGATAATATTGTTAAATAGCTATAAATCAAAAAGTTATATATTAAAAAAAATAAATTAATTTTGTCTCAAACACTAAAACAAATCGAAAATATATTAACCTATGCCGGATAAAGACCCAAATCTTTGTCAGGAAAAAGCGTTTAGCAGTTTTTACACCGAGCATTTGCAAGCAGCAAGTAATTTTGCTTTTTATAAGTGCGGTGATTCTGCATCGGCGCTAGACCTGGTCCAGGAAGCATTTTCTAAACTCTGGGAGAATTGCGCATCAGTAGACGTCCTAAAGGCAAAGACCTATCTATTTACCTCCATCAACAATCTGTTTTTAAATACCATACGACATCATAAAGTTGTAATGAACTATGCCAAAGAACGGCCTTATCTTGACAGAGATAATCAAGATCCTGAATACCTGTTACGTGAAGAAGAGTTCAAATCACAGCTGCTTAAGGCTATTGATGAATTATCTGATGCACAGAAAGAAGTATTTCTACTTAACAGGATAGAAGGTAAAAAATATCGTGAGATCGCCGAATTATTGGATGTTTCTCAAAAAACTGTGGAGAAGCATATGTCGGCAGCGCTAAAAACATTAAGAACAAAATTCGGTAATATTTAAAAATAATGAAAAAAGGGTAGGGTAAACAAAACCCCAGGTGTCTTATTGGTACAAAAGCATAAAATGAAAGAAGAAAAATACATATTAGAACAATTTGATTTAGGTTCAGACCGGATCAATGCTTCAAATGTGGAAGACGGTGTCTTTTTTGAAAAAGTGGCCTTTTATGCCAGTCAGATCGATACGCCTTCTGTTGATGTTTCTTCTGCATGGAATGACTTCAGTGCAAAACACCTTAAAACCAAGACCAAGGTCAGGACTCTAAACTTTAATATGATGTATCGCGTAGCCGCGGTCCTGGTTGTTGCCTTAGTAACGTCCTGGTTCTTATTCTTTAATTCGGAACAGATACATACTGAATTAGCCGAAACCAAAACCTTTTTGCTACCAGATCAATCTGAAGTCATTCTAAATGCCCATTCTTCTGTTCGATACAAAAAAAGAAAATGGAAAAAGAAAAGAAGTTTAACCCTTGATGGGGAGGCTTTTTTCATAGCTGAAAAAGGACAAACATTTACCGTGCTAACCAGCCAGGGTACTGTAGAAGTATTAGGCACACAATTTAATGTGAAAGAAAGACCTGATTATTTTGAAGTTGAATGTTATGAAGGACGGGTTGCAGTATATTATAATAACAATGAGATCGAACTTTCGCCTGGTCAATCGATTCGGTTGGTCAATGGGATAGAACAGGACCGGATTGAATTTAACACGAATACACCCTCCTGGTTAAATGAGGAATCCAGTTTCGTTGAAGTCGGCCTGAATCAGGTTTTAGATGAACTGGAGCGACAATACGATATTGAGTTGGAAACTTCAACGATTGAAATCGATCGAATTTTTACCGGAAGTTTTACACACACCAATTTAGAAACAGCATTAAAATCTATAACAATTCCACTTGGATTACGTTATCAAGTGAATGGTAAAAATGTTACACTTTTTGCTAATGATGAGCATTAAAAAAATTGTAGTCATTCAATTGATCTTTCCCCTTTTGGTGTTTTCTCAGAAAAACGACACAAAAATTTTATTGATTGATTTAATAAACAAAATGGAAACCCAATATGAGGTAAGGTTTTCATATGATGCTGAGGATCTCAGCGAGATTTTTGTCATAGCCCCGGATGAGACATTACCCCTTGAAGATGTTTTGACCTATTTGAATGAGAAGCTTCCATTAAGCTTTACGCTTCTTGATGAGCGCTATATCACTGTCTTTTTTGAAAATAATACCATGTCTGTTTGCGGCCGTATTTTGGCATCTGATAATGAAGAGCCATTGGCCAGTGCAACAATACGAGTGTTAAATTCACGACGGGGTGTTACCACAAATGAATTGGGCCAATTTCAACTTGAAGACCTCCCTGTAAATGCACTGATTGAAATATCATACCTGGGGTTTCGATCTAAAATCATCGCAGTTTCATCCCTGTATAGTGCGTCTAATGATTGTCCGGTCATCTACCTTGAGGTGGCCTTTGAAGAATTGAATCAAGTGGTTCTGACAAAATTCCTGACAACCGGATTACAAACGCGCTATGACGGAAGCATGGTTTTAAATACTAAAAATTTTGGAATCCTTCCCGGATTGACCGAACCCGATGTTTTACAATCCATTCAGGCCTTGCCGGGTGTTGAAAGCATTAATGAAAGCATTGCCAATATTAATGTTCGAGGCGGTAGCAATGATCAGAATCTCATGCTATGGGATGGGATCAAGATGTATCATTCGGGTCATTTTTTCGGATTGATCTCTGCCTATAACCCACATTTAACAGAGAAAGTCATAGTCACGAAAAACGGAACAAGTTCTGAATTTTCAGATGGAGTATCGTCAACCATTGATATGCTGACAAAGGATGAGATTGGCGAGCAAGTTGAAGGTGGAGTGGGACTAAATTTAATAAGCGCTGATGCCTTTATAAAAATTCCAATGGGAGAAAAGATCGGGCTTCATGTATCGGGACGGCGGTCGATTTCAGACGCCTATTCATCACCAACCTATGAACAGTATTTTAAACGAAGCTTTCAGGATAGTGACATCAATACCACCGATGCCCCTTTGGAAAATTCATCAAGCGACTCCGAATTCAGGTTTTACGATTATACCGCAAAAGTATTGATCGATATCAATGAAAATCAAAAGATTCGCGCAAATCTTATCGGCATAAATAACGATCTTCAATATTCTGAATCCATCGTCGATTCAAATGAAGAAACCGAAACTAAATCCAGCAGCCTTAAACAGGATAATTTAGGTGTTGGATTGAAGTGGACTGCCAATTGGAGCGACCGATTAAACAGTTTAATTCAAGCATATTATTCAAAATATACCGTCGATTCGGATGATTATAGGGCCAATACCGACCAGCGATTAACCCAGGCCAATGAGGTATTGGAAACCGGCGTGAAACTCAAATCAACTTTTTTACTCAACAGCGCAATTAATATTTCTTTAGGGTACCAGTTAAATGAAACCGGCATTCTGAATGAAACCACTGTAAGTGCCCCGAGTTATGACCGAACTAAAAAGGACGTTTTGATCAGTCATTCACTCTTTACAGAATTCGAATTTCAGCGCGGCAATAGCTATGTCAGGGCAGGAGTAAGGGCACAGTATTTTGATAAATTCAAAAAAATATTAATTGAACCCCGATTGGCCTTACGGCAGAAATTAGGATCTGATTTTGCTTTAAAAATTGAAGGTGAATTCAAAAATCAATCGGCTACTCAAATTGTCGATTTTCAAGATGATTTCCTTGGCGTGGAGAACAGAAGGTGGATTCTGGCCAATGAAAGCAATATCCCGATTTCTACAAGCAAGCAGGTTTCAGCAGGCATTGAATTCAGCAAGAATAATTTAACTGTAATGGGCTCTGGATTTTATAAGGACGTCAACGGAATCACAGCCTCTAATCAGGGGTTTTATAATAATTTTCAATATATCAATGCTACAGGCAGTTATCAGGTTCAGGGTATTGAATTTCTTGCAAACAAAACTGCAGAAAATTATAGTGTATGGGTGGGATATACCGCGAGTACCAACGATTATGAATTTCCAACTTTATCGCCTTCAAATTTTCCAAATAATGTTGATGTTCGCCATTCGGTTTCCCTGGCCTTTAATCTTGACGTACTGCCAACCTTAAAAGTTTCAGTTGGCGGAATATGGCGAAGCGGCCAACCTTATACGGCACCTGAAGAAGGTAATGAAACGGTTCAAAACGGCAGTACAACGCTGGTCAATTATAGTGAGCCCAATAGTCTGAGATTGGATGAATTTAAACGATTGGATGCTTCTTTAAGCTATAAGTTTAAAATATCTAATGATGTACCGGCAATCCTTAGAGCCGGTGTCATCAATATTACTAATGCGTCTAATGTGATCAATCGCTATTATGAAGTTGACTCCGAAAATACAGATGAAACGATTCGAATTGACAATAAATCCTTAGGCATTACACCCAATGTGAGCTTACGAATACAATTCTAAAACATCGATAAAACGCAAATAAAATCGATTAAATGCTTAATTTCAAAAAATATTTTATAATTTTACCCAAAATCTACGACTTATACTTATGAAAAAGATATGCTTATTGGCCCTTGGCCTTCTTCTTTTTAATGGACTAGCAGCCCAGGAAAATATTGATGACCTTCTTGCTGCAGGTATCAATGATGCCAAACGATTTAGTACAGACTATTTATCACCAGCAACAGAAGGTGTTGCCTATGGCATCAATAATGGCTGGTTTAATAGTGGAAAATCACTCAAGAAATTTGGATTTGAATTTTCAATTTCGGGAAATATTGGATTTATCAAAGATGAGAAAAAAAGTTTTGTGTTGAACGTCGCCGATTATGAAAACGTGCGTTTCCCCGATAATAGCCCTTCAAAATCCGTAGCAACTGCCCTTGGACATAATGATCCGGATATCACCGTTATTGTGACCTATGACGATCCAATTTTTGGTGACCAGGAAGTCGAATTGACATTACCTACAGGTATTGGATCAGCCAATGTAAACCTCATACCAACTGCATTTCTTCAAGCAAGTTTTGCCCCCTTTAATGGTACCCAGATCAAAGGTCGTTTTTTCCCAAAGGTAACGACCGAAGATGCGAAGATTGGATTATATGGCATTGGATTGCAGCAGGAATTTACAAGCTGGTTGCCAGCCGAAAAGATCTGGCCGGTTGCGGTATCAGGCCTGCTCGCTTATACACACCTCGATGGCAGCTATGATTTTACGGATTCCAATATTGTTGAGGGTGAAAATCAACGCGTCGAAACGGCAGTGAACTCAATATTAGCGGAACTGATCGTCTCCACCAAGCTCAAGATCGTTAATTTTTATGCCGGTCTTGGATATCTCAATGCAAAGACATCTTCCGATCTGTTGGGCACCTACCGTGTTTCAAATGGTGTTTTATTTTCGGAGGAGATTATCGATCCCTTTTCTATCGAAGAGACCAATTCGGGAATGCGTGCTAGCGTAGGCGCTCATCTTAAAGTTGGATTTTTCGGATTTAATGTAGACTATACACTCGCTGAATTTGACAGTGCCTCCTTCGGAATAAATTTTACGTTCTAAATATTATCAAACGAATTTTAAAAGGGATTGATTTTGTCAATCCCTTTTTTCTTTTACAGCATATAAATTCGTAATTTTGTTCGCTTAAAAATATAGACGAATTTAATTTTAATTATATGAAAGTTACAGTAGTAGGAGCAGGAGCTGTTGGAGCAAGTTGCGCCGAATACATCGCCATTAAGGATTTTGCATCGGAAGTTGTTCTGTTGGATATCAAGGAAGGCTACGCCGAAGGTAAAGCCATGGATCTCATGCAAACCGCCTCCTTAAATGGATTTGATACCAAAATAGTGGGAACCACCAATGATTACGCCAAGACCGCCAACAGTGATATTTGTGTGATCACATCAGGAATTCCAAGAAAACCCGGAATGACCAGAGAGGAATTGATCGGTATCAATGCCGGAATCGTAAAATCGGTATCTTCCAGTTTGATAGAACATTCTCCTAATACGATACTAATTGTGGTTAGTAATCCAATGGATACAATGACCTACCTGGTCCATAAAACCACCAATCTGCCAAAAAACAAAATTATTGGAATGGGCGGCGCCTTAGATTCGGCACGGTTTAAATACCGATTGGCTGAAGCTCTTGGAGCACCAATCAGTGATGTAGACGGCATGGTGATCGGTGGCCATAGTGATAAAGGCATGGTGCCATTAACAGCACATGCAACCCGGAATAGCATAAAAGTATCGGAGTTTTTATCGGCAGAACGCCTTGATCAGGTTAAAGAGGATACGAAAGTTGGTGGAGCGACCTTGACTAAACTTTTAGGGACTTCGGCATGGTATGCGCCGGGAGCCGCGGTGAGCGGACTCGTTCAGGCCATTGCTTGCGATCAGAAGAAACTATTCCCATGTTCTACCTTGTTGGAAGGTGAATATGGACTGGACGATCTTTGTATTGGAGTGCCGGTTATCCTTGGACGAAACGGTATTGAGGATATTGTCGGCATCGAACTCAGTGAAGCAGAAAAAACCCATATGGCCGAAAGCGCTGAAGGGGTTAAAAAAACAAATGGATTGCTCGAATTATAAGATCACTTTTTTATAAATACATATAAGAACAGAACTTAAAAGAAGAGCAACTTTTTCGTTGCTCTTTTTTATTAAATCGATTAAATGTATTGTCATTTCAGCGTGTAAGTCATATATTTGCTCGTTTTTAAAAAAATCAGAAAAGACTAAATTTTTCAATAATGCAAAATAAAGGATTAGTAAAATTATTTGCACTTTTATTTGGATTGGTAAGTATCTACCAGCTTTCATTTACGTTTAAAGCAAATCAAATCGAAGAGGCTGCAAAACAATTTGCAGTTAGCAAAATATCTGAATCAGAGGATGACTATGATACCAAACGCGATCTTGAGGAAGCACGTTATTTGGATTCAATCTCAGCCCTGGATCAAGTCTATAATTTAGGAATCGCTAAATTCAAATATGCCGAGGTTAAGGATAAAGCCATGAATCTTGGTCTTGACCTCAAAGGAGGGATCAATGTAATTCTTCAAATCTCTGTAAAAGACATTTTATCCGGACTGGCCAACGACAGTAAAGATCCGGTTTTCAGAAAGGCACTAACAGATGCCGAAGAACTTCAGAAGAACAGTCAGAATACCTATCTCGATGATTTCTTTGTTGCTTTTGATGCTATAAAAGGGGAAACCAAACTGGCATCACCAGATATTTTCGCGAATAGAACTCTTAGTGAAGAGATCACCTTCAACATGACTGATGAGGAAGTAAAACCGATCTTAAAAAGAAAGATCGATGAATCCATTGTTTCCGCATTTGAAGTATTAAGAAAGCGGATTGATAAATTTGGTGTAACACAACCCAACATTCAACGTTTAGGAAATTCCGGGCGAATTCTTGTAGAATTACCGGGAGCTAAAGACGTTAATCGTGTAAAAAACTTACTTCAAAGTACGGCCCAATTAGAATTCTGGGATGTAGAAGTGAGTCAGAATTTAGGTGCATTTATCAATAGTGTCAATGAGGCTTTGATTGCACAGTCTAAATCTGATGATACTCAGGACGAAACTTCAGAAGAAGGGATTGATGATACTGAAGATTCTGAGGATTCTCAAATCGATGCTTTATTAGGAGAAACCGATATCGATACTCTTGATGTCGACGCTGATGCCGATATTGCGAAAAACTTCTTTTTCTCACCTCTGGACGCATCTGCCATCGTTTCAGTGAACAAGATTGATGTTGAAGTTGTAAAAGAATATTTGAATTCTGATGCGGCCAAAGCACTTCTTCCGGCCGATCTGAAATATACCAAATTCGCCTTTGGAATAGAGGATGAGAATAATGATTTTGTCAATTTATATGCGCTTAAAGGCAATAGAGATAACAAACCCGAATTGAGTGGTGCTGTGATCACTGATGCACGTCAGATCTATGATGAATTCAGTAAGCCTGCTGTGTCTATGGACATGAATTTAAAAGGGGCAAAGATCTGGGAAGAAATTACAGGAAGAGCCTTTAATCAACAAACGCAGATCGCCATTGTCCTTGATGACATCGTCTATTCGGCACCTGGTGTAACCACCGGACCAATTTCAGGAGGTAGTTCAAGAATTACAGGGAACTATAGCCTTAACGAAGCACAGGATTTAGCAAACGTCTTACGGGCTGGTAAATTGCCGGCCTCTGCTGATATTGTCCAGGCTGATGAGGTTGGACCATCATTAGGTCAGGAAGCCATTGATACCGGAAAAAAATCTTTTGTCATCGCACTTATCCTTGTATTGATCTGGATGCTATTCTATTATGGAAGAGCAGGTATCTTTTCAGATATCGCTTTGAT
>JABDLA010000013.1 GCA_013001965.1 Flavobacteriaceae bacterium
ATGTTACTCTTCCTTATCAACGCCATATTCAGAGGCGCCGGTAATGCATCTATTGCCATGTGGACGCTGATCTTTTCCAATGGTTTGAATTTGATTCTGGATCCTATTTTTATTTTCGGACTGGGACCAATTCCTGAGTTTGGCGTTCAAGGAGCGGCAATTGCTACAACGATTGGCCGTGGATCGGCGGTGCTGTTTCAGTTGTACATTTTGTTCTATGGCAGCAGTAAGATCAAACTAATGTGGAAAGATTTAAAATTACGGATTGGGGTGTTGATGAATTTGATTCGCGTGTCCCTTGGAGGTATCGGTCAATTTTTAATTGGAACCTCATCATGGGTGTTTCTAATGCGAATTATGAGTGAGTTCGGTGCTGATGTTTTAGCCGGATATACCATTTCTATTCGTGTCCTGATGTTCACTATGATGCCTGCCTGGGGAATGAGCAATGCGGCAGCCACCTTGGTGGGTCAAAACCTGGGAGCAGAAAAACCCGATAGGGCCGAAGCCTCGGTTTGGAAAACCGGAAAGTATAATGCGATCTTTCTGGCGGTCGTCACCGTTTTTTATTTGTTGCTCGCCAAAGAGATCATCGGACTTTTTACAGATAATACAGAAGTGATCAAATGGGGAGCTTTGTCCTTGCAGATCATCACTGCCGGCTATGTGTTTTATGGATATGGTTTGGTGATCATTCAATCCTTTAATGGGGCGGGAGATACCAAAACGCCCACCTGGATCAATTTTATTTGTTTCTGGCTTTTACAACTCCCTTTTGCCTATTTGGCGGCATTGGTGTTTGAGTGGGGACCAACTGGAATTTTCTGGTCAGTCACAGGTGCCGAAGTTCTCCTTGCTATTATTGGTATGTGGTGGTTTAGAAAGGGTAAATGGAAGCTCGTTCAGGTCTGATCAATTATCTGCAAAAAAGTCACGTACAAGCGCCATCACCTGATTAGTGGTCATACTATCGGCCCTTTGAATGCCTTTGATCTTTGAGAAAAGTGGTTTGTTATAACGCTTTATATGATGAGCAAATCGCTCAAAGGTTTGGGCCGGACCAAAAATGGCCAAATGATCTGCTTCAGAAACCATGTCGGTTAGCTCCCTGAAATAGGCTCTATGCTGATGCTTCTCACGCTCGAGATATTTACTGTCCTGAACAACGTCCTGAGGACCGCCTTTGAAACGTGTTCCGGAACCACCATGAATTTGAAAATGATCAATATTTGAAGGTATTGTAAAGAGTGATTCCCTGTTGTTCTCAATGCGGACAACATGTGCTTTATCTTTGTCTAACCAGACCCCAATGTTTTTCATATGTAAAGGACTTTTCGGATTATTTCAAATTTAAAATGAATAATAAAAATTTACTATGATAATTATCAGTTAAGTTGATGGTTTATTTGGTTGGTTTTAGGCGAGTTTTTTATAACTTTAAAAACAGATAAAAAACGAGATCATGTCAGAAGAAAAATTAGGTCTGAATACAATTTGCACGCACGTCGGCGAAATTGAGGACAAGCAGTTCAAAGGTTCGGTTTCACCCATTTATTTATCGTCTTCGTATGAATTTATGGATGTGGATGTAAAGCGATATCCCAGATATTTCAATACACCCAACCAGGAACATCTGGCCAAGAAAGTAGCGGCCTTAGAGCATGCAGAAGCGGCGATGATATTCGGATCGGGAATGGCGGCTGTGAGTACGACCTTACTCGCCTTTTTAAAGGCAGGAGATCATGTTGTTGTTCAGAAAGATATCTATGGCGGCACCCGAAATCTGATTGAAGCGCATTTCGATAATTTTAAAATTGATTATACGTTCACAAATGGCCTTGAAGTGGATGAATTTGCTTCTTGCCTTAAAGAGAACACTAAGATGATCTATATCGAGACACCCTCTAACCCTTTACTGAAATTGGTGGACTTAAATGCCATTTCTGAGCTTGCAAAGGCTAATGATGCAATGACAGTCATTGATAATACCTTTGCCACACCAATTCTTCAGAATCCGATCGACTTCGGAATAGATGTCGTTATTCATAGTGCGACCAAGTATTTAGGTGGACATAGTGATATATGTGCCGGTGCAGTTGCCAGTACTCAGAAAAATATGGATACGATCTGGGATATGGCAAAGAACCTGGGCGGAAGTTTAAGCGATTTTACTGTCTGGATGCTGGAGCGAAGTATGAAAACCTTGGTGCTACGTGTCAAAGCACAACAGAAAAATGCCCGGAAACTCGCCAAATATTTGAATAAACATGAAGCGATTGCCAAAGTATATTATCCTGGCCTAAAAGATCACCCCGATCATAAACTGGCGAAAAAACAGATGCGCGGTTATGGCGCCATGATGTCCTTTGACCTGGCGGATGGCCTCGACGCAAAAGCGTTTTTAAAAGCCTTAAAGTTGATAAAACCTTCGATGAGTTTAGCAGGGATTGAAAGTACTATAATGTTACCTTCGGAAGCATCTCATTCCTTATTGACTCCTGAAGAACGAGCTGCTCAAGGGATAGGGGACAACCTGATTAGATGGTCTGTTGGGATTGAAAGTAGGAAGGATCTTATTAAGGATGTTGAGCAGGCCATAGAGAGCGTGTCGAGCTCTGCATTACAAACTACAAATTCGTAAACGAAACTATGAAATTAGATATACTCGCTTTTGGTGCGCATCCTGATGATGTGGAATTGGGTTGTGGCGGCACCTTAGCTAAAGAAATTGCTCGTGGAAAAAAGGTTGGTATCATCGATCTAACTCGTGGTGAATTGGGCACTCGTGGGACGGCTGAAACCCGGGATGAAGAATCGGCAAATGCCGCAAAGATCCTGGGTGTTGCAACACGATTTAATATGGAATTCCATGATGGGTTTTTAGTGAATGATCGATTACACCAGATGGAACTTATTTCCATGATAAGACGCTATCGACCTGAGATCGTTTTATGTAATGCAATTGAAGACCGTCATATTGATCACGGGAAAGGCAGCCAGCTGGTAAGTGATGCCTGTTTTTTAAGTGGGTTGATAAAGATCGATACCAAGGATGAAAATGCTGATGGATGGCAGGATGCCTGGCGGCCAAAACAGGTATATCATTATATTCAATGGCGAAATTTAAAACCGGATGTGGTCGTTGACATCTCTGGTTATATCGATAAAAAAATGGAAGCCGTCATGGCCTATCGCTCTCAGTTTTATGATGCTTCAAGCGATGAACCGGATACGCCAATTTCGAGCAAGAATTTCACCGATAGCATAACTTATCGTGCCCGTGATATGGGGCGACTAATTGGCACGGAATATGGAGAAGGATTTACAGCAGAGCGCTATCCGGCGGTTGATAGTTTATTCGACCTGAAATAAATGTTTCATAAACACTTTGCAAAACATGGGAAATAATTTACATTTGCAGACACAAATTAAATGGTGGTTGTAGCTTCCCGTAAGCTGCACTACGGGACAGGCAACTTCGCTAAAAGGCGGAAGTCCTGGAAAAAAAATTAAATGGTGGTTGTAGCTTCCCGTAAGCTTCGCCACGGGACAGGCAACTTCGCTACAAGGCGGATGTCCTGGAAAAAAGATTAAATGGTGGTTGTAGCTCAGTTGGTTAGAGCGCCTGGTTGTGGTCCAGGAGGTCGTCGGTTCGAGACCGATCTTCCACCCAAACAAAAGTCTTCAAATTTTTTTGAAGGCTTTTTTTGTTGCATCAACTGAAGCTCGCTTCGTGTTTATTCAGACAAAAAAAGTAAAGGGCTTTGCCCTTTGACTTTTGTTTGGCAGGTTTCCCAAATTACGGTCCAGCGCAGCTAAACCGATCTTTCACCTATACAAATAAAGCCTTCAAGATTCTTGAAGGCTTTATTTGTATATGAATAGTTTACTCTTAGTTTGTTCCTGCTTCTTTTGGAGCATCCAATTTCGGACGTTCTGCCCGGTTGGCGATTTCCCAGGCTGTATGGAAGATCAACCTCGTTCTGTTTTCCAGGAGATCATATTCAATTTTTTCAACCGTGTCAGTATGCTTGTGATAGTCGGCATGCGTCCCGTTGAAATAAAAGATGATCGGGATATTGTTCTTAGCAAAATTGTAGTGGTCTGATCTGCCATAGAAATTATTTGGGTCATTAGGATCGTTATACGTATAATCCAATTCAATGTTTGTGTATGTATTGTTGGCTGATTCACCTATTTCATGCAATTCGGTACTTAATCGGTCTGCTCCAATGACATATACATAGTTTCTGTCGCCTTCACGCTTAGGATCAATGCGACCGATCATATCAATATTTAAGTTGGCCACTGTTTGTTCCAAAGGAAAAACAGGATCGACATCGGTATAATATTTTGAACCTAACAAGCCTTTCTCTTCAGCAGTAACATGCAGGAATACGACAGATCGTTTAGGGCCCTGACCGTTATCGGCTGCGGCTTTAAAAGCTTCAGCGATCTCAAGAATAGCAACAGTACCTGAACCATCATCATCGGCGCCGTTATAAATTTTACCATCCTTGATACCTTCATGATCTAAATGTGCTGTAATGACCAAATATTCGTCTGGTTTTTCGCTTCCCTTGATGTATGCAATCACATTTTCCGAACCAAAGTCGGTGGCATTCACTTTATAGTCCAACTTAAAAGAGGCCGAAAGTGTTTGCGCTTGAGATGAGTTGTTAACTGCTGTTGATTCTGAATTATTTATGGCGGAAACCACATCAGAATTCACCATAAGAAAATAGATTTCATCTGCATTCCCCTTGATCGATGTTCGCACTACAGATCTGAATCTGTTGGCAAGGGAGCCATACAATTCCGGATAATAAAATAATATCACTTTGGCACCATGCTCCTTAGCAGCGTTCTGTTTTGCACGCATTTGACGCCATGAATTTCCCCAAATTGAAATTTCATTTGTTCCGGTGATCACATAGGAACCATCTTCATTTTTTGGTTCTCCGGAACGTACCAAAACCACTTTTCCATTGACATCAACATCCTTATAATTGCTGTAATTCTCATGATCAATACCATAGCCCAGATCGACAATTTCATCAGCACTAAACGTACCATCATTACTGGAGATAAGCGACACATAGCTTTGAGAGGCATCCAGGGTCTGTCCGTTAATAACCAAATTCATCTCGGGAGCTTTCACTTTTTGCAGTGATACTTCTTGGAAATAATCATCCTTACCCAATGGCGAAGGAATACCAAGCTGTACATACTGATTTTTGAGATACTCCACAGCTTTCTTCTGACCAGGTTTACCGGTTTCGCGTCCTTCGAATTCATCGGAGGCATATACATATAGCTTTTCTTTTAATTCCGACTCTAAGATCGAGCTTGCAAATCTTTCGGGATCAGTTGGATTTGAGACTGTGGTTTGGGTAGTTGATGTTGTGGTTTGCGTTGGTCCGCAGCTCACAAAAACAATAGATAATACTAATAATACAAGGAATCGTTTCATAGTGGTTTTAAGATTTTTTTAAAATCGAGTACGATAATACAAAAAAAGAAGGCTCAGACCCGATTTCGAAGGCCTTTTAACATAATTTAACAGCTTGACTTAGCGTGCTTTATCTGCCACAATTCGTTTTTCCTGATTGGCCAATTGCCAGGCCGTGGCAAAAATGAGTTTGGCCCGTTTTGCGAGCAACTCATAATTAATCTTATCGGGGGTGTCTGTAATTTTATGATAATCTTCATGTTCACCATTGAAATAGAAGATCACCGGAATATTTTTCTTTGCAAAATTATAATGGTCGGAGCGCTCGTAATATCGATTCTGGTCGTCATCGCTGTTGTATTTATAATTGAGTTTCAGATCGTAGAAATGATCATTGACCACTTCGGAAATAAAATGCAATTCTGTACTTAAACGATCAGATCCGATGAGATACACATAATCTGAATTTTCAGGATCGGCATGATATTTATCGACGCGTCCAATCATATCGATATTTAAATTCGCGATGGTATTTTCAAGTGGAAATACGGGATTTTCGGTATAATATCGAGACCCTTGTAATCCCACCTCTTCAGCGGTAGTATGAAGAAACAGAATGCTTCGCCTTGGGCCGTTTCCGTCTGCTTTTGCTTTTTTGAAAGCCTGTGCAATTTCTAAAATCGCCACTGTTCCAGACCCATCATCATCGGCACCATAATAAATATTACCATTTTCATCACGGCCTTCATGATCATAATGAGCTGAAATAACGATCACATCCTGAGAGCGATCATTGCCTGGAATAAAGGCAAGTACATTCTCCGTACTATTGTAATTATTTCCGAAATAGGAGGCAGGGATATGCTGGTAGTAGGTATTGGCATTTGCCGGAGAGGCAATTTGTTCGTTGATGTAATAGCGCTTGATGAAATCTGCTGCTAATTTTTGACCCTTCGATCCGGTTTCACGGCCCTCGAAGTCATCGGACGCAAAAATATACAGATGGGTTTTAAGTTCTTCAGCCGTAATGCTATTGGCATAATTAGTAACCAAATCAGGGTCAACTATAGTAATAGCATCTTCAATATCCTGCATTTTCTCTTTATAACTTTGTGTTGCGCAGGCACCCACAAATAAAAAGACCGAGGCATATAAGAGAGGTTTCATAATTGTGCATTAATTATTTAATCATCACTCATCAATTTCGATATCTTCCAATTCTTTTTTTGCATCTTCCAATGATTCCTCTTCATTTTGAATGGTTTCGATATCGTCTTCCACTATATTCTGGTCAAAAACAGCGCGATAAATTGTTAATCCCAGAGCAATAATTAGAAGCAAAAATATAAATTTTATCCCAGATACATTTTTGCCTTCTTTTTTTGAGGCATTAAAGGCCAATAGTCCGAAAATAAGTCCGAGTACGATCGGAATTAAAGCAATGCTCCCAAACGGAAGAATGGAAAGGGC
>JABDLA010000018.1 GCA_013001965.1 Flavobacteriaceae bacterium
ATTAATAATTTAGGCACATATTCGCCCGAATGGATTACTTATTTTGTCGTTATTCTTACCGAATTTATTCTTATATCACTTTATAATATCCAACATCAATTGGAATATCCTTTCGATAATGTGGGTATGGATGACATCGATCTTGACAATTTCAGAATTGAACGCTAATCCGAAATCCAAGAACAACATATTCTTTGTAATTTTATCCCTTTATCACGACCAATGTTGAATATATTTAAATTCAATTTATGACCTGGAAAGATGTAATACATTATACTGCAAACGGTAATCCGCAGCCCGATCGCGTCGTCATGAAAACCGATGCCGAATGGCGGGAACAATTAACGGCTGAGCAATTCAGGATCACCAGGCAAAAAGGTACAGAGCGTGCTTTTAGCGGTGAAAGTTGCCATCGTTATGATCCGGGCATCTATCACTGTATTTGCTGTGATACGGCTTTGTTTGATTCCAATTTAAAATTCGAATCAGGAAGCGGTTGGCCAAGCTTTACCGAACCGGTAAAAGACAATGTTATCAAGTATGAAAAAGACAAATCGTATGGGATGGTGCGGGTTGAAGTGATGTGTAATGTTTGTGAAGCACATTTAGGCCATGTTTTTCCCGATGGCCCTCAGCCCAGCGGACTGCGATTCTGCATCAATTCTGAATCTTTAAAAC
Source organism: Flavobacteriaceae bacterium (assembly GCA_013001965.1). Taxonomy (GTDB): domain Bacteria; phylum Bacteroidota; class Bacteroidia; order Flavobacteriales; family Flavobacteriaceae; genus JABDLA01. The sequence goes on from JABDLA010000018.1 coordinate 679, forward strand.
TCGATGACAATGGCTAATCTGCAAACAGCAACTTTTGGCGGTGGCTGCTTCTGGTGTGTTGAAGCCATCCTTAAGGAAATAAAAGGTGTCGAAACTATCATTTCGGGATATAGTGGCGGAACGGCTCCCGGCAAACCTACCTATAAAGAAGTGTGTTCCGGATTGACCGGTCATGCCGAAGTGGTTCAGGTCAGTTTTGATGCTGATATCATTTCGTTCGAGGAGATTTTAGTCATATTTATGACAACTCATGATCCCACTACTCTGAACCGTCAGGGAGCAGACGTTGGAACACAATATCGTTCGGTTATTTTTTATCATGATGATGAACAAAAATCAATTGCTGAAGAAGTTGTGAAACAAATGGCAGCATATTACGAAGATCCCATTGTTACTGAAATCACTTCACTGGACGTATTCCATCATGCCGAAGACTATCATCAGGATTATTATGCGAACAATCAATCCCAGGGTTACTGCAGTTTTGTCATCACACCTAAACTTCAAAAATTACGTCAACTGCATAAGGAAAAATTGAAGTAGCGATATTTCCAAAAAGTCTTTATCTTTCATCTCAAATAATGGCCAATGCAGGAAAACTACAAACAAGCTTCTTTTAAAAAATTACTTCAAAAGCTTCAGGAAGAGAGCTGGCAACTGGAATTGCTCATTTCGGGTTTTGCAATTTTCGGGCTATTTACAGCATATCCTGTTCTTACTGACGCTGTAAATGAAGCTCAAAACAGCCAGCAAATCTATAAGTTTGTGATTTCGCTTATTGGGGTCATTTCCAGTTCTATTCTCATTTTCAACCTTTTGCTTCATGTCTTATTGCGCGGGCTCTGGATTGGTGCTTTAGGCTTGCGTTATGTTTCGGGTGATATTGATTATGAAAGCCTTAAATACAGTCCAAAATTTACAAGATATCTCCAAAAAAATGTAGGCTCGTTCGATAAATATATTGCTACGCTTGAGAATTATTGTAGCGTCATTTTTGCAGTCTCATTCCTCTTGATATTCTATGTTCTTGCCATCACCTTCACTATAATTTGCATATCATTATTGGCGAATTATGTCATTGGTAGTGATACTTTGCCCTCATGGCTATCTAAAGGTGTAGGTATTACTTTAGTTATCTTTATTGTTATAGGAATGTTCCTTACTTTAATAGATTTTGTTACACTGGGATTCTTAAAAAAGAAAAAGTGGATTTCAAAGATCTATTTTCCGGTGTATTGGATATTCGGGTTTATCACCTTGTCTTTTTTATACAGACCCTTGGTTTATAATTTCCTGGACAACAAATTTGGAAGGCGATTGAGCCTGGCTCTTGTTCCGTTCTACATTTTGATTTTGCTTGCAACTTCCGTAAAATATAAGTCCTCCAATTATATTACCAAAAATATGTCTTCGAGTGAGATTTCGGCAAATAATTCTAACTATGAGGATTTAATGGAAGGTACCGATGGATTTATTGATGACGTCATTATACAATCAAAGGTCATAACGGATCCATTTATTAAGATTTTTGTGGTATATAGTGAAAATATTGAAAATAATGTTTTTGACTTTAATCAGGATCTGAAACCCGAAAAAGATCGACGTGGTTTAGTTACCGACATAACCTTTAACAATTCGGTCAATTTCACTAATAGAGACAGCCTGCGTCGTGTGTATATTGATACCTTCAATAAAATATATTCAGTTCGTATTGATTCTACGGACTATGATACCGAATTTATTTTTGCTAAAAGCCTGAAGGACGAACATGGTTTTGAAACCTATGTAAGTACATCGTCCCTTTCAGAGGGCAAACATTTGCTAAAGATCAGCCGGTTGCGAATTAGAAAAGAGGATACGACTACGCGACGGGTAGCGACCATTCCATTTTGGTATTTTCAAGATTAGAATTGAAGTCGCTTGTCGAAATAATTTTTTAAAACCGTGATTTGAATCAGCATAAACACGCCAAACATCACCGCCGAATATAACAGGGTTTTTGAAATTGTTATCCCAGAAAGAGATTCAGAAATTTTATTGTCCGTCAGCACACCAAAATCCACACTTTCAAACCAGCCTAGTGATTCTACATTCCCAAAGATATTGAATGCGATAAAGGCAATTCCAATTAATGCTACAATGAACCAGGCGCGTCTTGAGATCAATGGCTGATGAACAATGGACTTCGCATCCAAGCCTTCAATTTGAGTCATCACCGATGAAGTGAAATTAGAGCTTGGCGTCTCTAATGGCATAGATCCAATGATCTTTTTCGTCAACTTATCTAAATGCTGCTCTGTATTTTCCTTCATAATTTTCAATAATATCGTTATTTATTTTATTGCTTATAATTGTCGCAAGCCTTTTCCGTGCTCTAAACAACTTTACTTTCACATTATTGGGTTTTAAACCAACCACTTTTGATATTTCATCTAAAGATTGTTCTTCATAATAATAGAGGCTAATTAAAAAACTATCTTCACTTGAAAGTTGGTTTAAACAGTCCCGTATAGCCTGCTCGCGTTCTTTTCTTGCCAGCTGATCGAAAGCATTGTCCAGAGTTTTTACCTGATTTGCGGTGTAATCGTCTATGGTCACTGTTTGCTGCTGGCGTTTGTTCTTCTTTAATCGGTCCAGACATGTATTATAAGTTACTCTGTATACCCAGGTCGAAAATTTGGAATCACCTTTAAACTTGCTAAGCGATTTATATATTTTAATGAACGCATCTTGAGAAACCTCTTCAGCTTCCTCTTTGCTTTTCATCATGCGTAAAGCTAAGGTATATACCAAATCCTTATATCGATCCACCAATATGCTAAATGCATTGGTATCGCCATTTAATATTTTGTCTATATAAACGTGATCGTTGGTGGTCATTTAATTTTAAGACGATTAATTACGGGTATTGGTTACACTTTTTTAAAAAAAAATGAAATCGGTGTAACCTGATTGAAACAGATGTCGTCATATGCTATGAAACAAACCAAAAAAACAGGTTTAACACTTAAAAATAATCAATTAAAAACAAACAGATGGAAATAGCAATCATGGGAATCATATTCGGATCGATTTTCGGAATATTCTACCTCTACATTACCTCAAGAAACAAAGAAAGAATGGCACTAATAGAAAAAGGTGCCGATGCCAGTATTTTTAACCATGGGAAGCGACATACAGCCCCAACCTGGAAGGTACTGGTATTGAACCTAGGATTCCTTCTTATGGGAATTGGCTTAGGTGTGTTTTTAGCAACCCTTTTAGACTCTTATACAACTTTAGAAAGTGATGGAGTTTATCCGGCACTCATATTCTTTATGGCTGGTTTAGGCCTCTATGTTGGCTTCACACAAACACGAAAAGTAGTCGAATAACACTTAAAATCAACCAACCAATTTTAACCGTTTCTTAAGAAAGAAGCGGTTTTTTTGTATACATTTTTAAGTATCTTTAGCCTCCAATAACACTAAAACAAATGATAAAAAAATTGATGGCAGTTGCATGTATGATGTTACTTATGACATCCTGCAAAAACGATCCGAAAAATAACGATACTGAAATGGCTGACAACGTTTCCGAAGCATTTAATACAATGCTTGACGATTATTACGAAGAAGGCTTAATACTCAATCCATTAAACGCCACCTTTGCGGGTGACAATCGTTACAATGACAAATTTCCAAATGTCTTGTCCGATGAATGGGTAAATTCGGCTAAATCCTATTATGAGAAATTCAACAAGAAACTGGCCGAATTCAATGAAGAAGATCTTTCTGATAGTGAAAAAATGACCAAAGCCATATTGAAATGGGAATGTGATATTAATCTTGAAGGCTTCAACTACAGTCAGGATTTAAGGCCTATTGATCAAATGTGGTCACCTCATCTAATGGTTGGTCAGTTGGCCAGCGGAAAAAGTGCACAACCCTTTAAAACTGTGGAAGATTATAACAATTGGCTAAAGCGTCTCGATGGCTATACCGAATGGCTGCGATCAGCCGAAGCCAAAATGCGAAAAGGTATCGAACTGGGTCATGTACTGCCAAAATCCCTGATCGTTAAAGTGTTACCCCAATTGCAATCCGGGATGGTCGAAAATCTTGATGAGCACCTGTTTTTCTCTCCGGTAAAAAATATGCCGGATGCTTTTAGTGCTGAGGACAAACAAATGCTGACTGATGCTTACACCAAAAAATTAAATGAAAAGATCATTCCTGCCTATACCAGCTTATATAATTTCATGAGTACTGATTATATGGCAGCGGGTCGAACGACTTCCGGGATCTCCGACATTCCTAATGGATCGGCCTATTACAAGTATATGATCAGGTTATTTACAACAACCAATATGACAGCTGATGAAATTCACCAGCTCGGACTAGATGAAGTGGCGCGGATATCTTCAGAAATGGAAAAGATCAAGGAGCAGGTAGGTTTTGAAGGTGATCTGAAATCCTTCTTCGATCATGTTAGAAATAAAAAAGAGTTGATGCCTTTTACTGATCCACAGCAGGTGATCGATAATTTTAATGCGATCCATGAACGAATGAAGCCACAGATCGAAAAACTGTTCGATATGAAACCAAAAACAGCTTTCGAGGTAAGGCGCACAGAGGAGTTTAGAGAGCGTTCAGCCAGTGCCGAATATAATCCGGGGTCAAAAGATGGAACCCGACCGGGTATCTTTTATACACCTATTCCCGATGTTGAAAAATACAATACCTATTCAGATGAATCTTTGTTTTTACATGAGGCCATCCCGGGACATCATTATCAAATTTCCTTGACCCAGGAAAGTGAAGACTTACCTGAATTCAGAAAAACCTTATGGTATAGCGGCTATGGCGAAGGCTGGGCTTTATATAGCGAATCTCTTGGAAAAGAATTAGGATTATATACCGATCCATATCAGTATTTTGGCATGCTGGGTGCCGAAATGCACCGGGCTATACGTCTAGTAGTAGATACAGGTCTGCATTCCAAAGGATGGACAAGGGAGCAGGCCATTCAGTATTCATTGGATAATGAAGCCGAGAGCGAAGCGAGTATCATTTCTGAGATTGAACGTTATATGGCCATGCCAGGTCAGGCGTTATCTTATAAGATCGGACAATTAAAAATACGAGAGTTGCGGTCAAAAGCTGAAGCTGAATTAGGCGATAAATTTGACATTGGCCAATTCCACAATGAAGTACTGGAAGTTGGATGTGTTCCTTTAGCATTGCTTGAGAACAAGATCAATAATTGGATTGAAGCGAATAAATAGCAGTTTTTGACGAATTATGGCCGGAAAAAAAGATTTAGATTTCACATATACCACGATTGATAAAATATTCCGTTTGAGTATGGGTGAGACCGGAGATTATAGTGGTGCAAAATATGACGGTGACTTTTCTATGTCATTAGAAGAGGCTCAAAAAGCCAAGCACAAATTTATAGCCGATAGTCTTCATATAAAAAAGGGCAGTAAAGTACTTGATATGGCCTGTGGATGGGCGCCTTTTACACGATATATTGTTGATGAGAGAAAAGCAGATAGTCTAGGATTGACCTTATCACAAGGCCAGGCAGACGCTTGTCAAAAAAATGGTTTTAATGTTATAGTGAAAGATTGTCGATATATCAAACCTGAAGATTTTGGCACTTTTGATGCCATTACCTGCATTGGCGGACTCGAACATTTTTGTTCGGTCAAAGAATGGAAGGAAGGAAAGCAGGAAAAGGTGTATGGTGATTTTTTTCAAACCTTAAATAATTTATTGCCAGTTGGGGGCCGATTTTATATGCAAACTATGGTCTTCAGCAAAAACATGATTGATTTCCATGAATTAGATGTGAATGCGGAAAAAGGATCTACAGCCTATATTATGGCTTTAATGGTAAAGCAATTTCCCGGTTCATGGCTTCCATATGGCCCTGAGATGGTTATTAAAAGTGCTGAACCCCACTTTAAATTAATCTCTCAAAGCAGTGGCAGATTAGATTATATAGAAACCATAAGCCAATGGAGAAAAAAGTTTAGAAAATTCAATCTTAAAAAGTATTGGCTTTATCTTTCACTTATTCCCAGATATTTTACAGATAAAGAATTCAGGCATATGGTTGCCGTGTTTAAAGTTAGCCCGAATAAAGTGTGTTTCGAAAGAGAAGTAATGGATCATTACAGATTGGTATTTGAGAAAATTTAGAATTTTAATTATTCATCTTATCAAATAATGTCGATTTTCCACTGTTGATGAAAATGAATCAATTGCAAGTGATCGGTATGCCCACCAATTGTTGAAGTTCAGTAGATTACAGAATTACAATTAACTCAAACTGATATTGATTTCCAAGCACCATGACTCGAAACCCATTATCTCGTTTCAAATTGTTATCTTAGTTACACGGTAACCAACCTTCTTTTTTAATATGAAAACTTTTAAAATACTACTGCTGTGCCTTACAGTTATTTATAGTTGTTCCAAGCCTGAAACCTATGATATTCTTATAAAAAATGGAACGATTGCAGACGGCTCAGGCAAGGCGACATATGTGGGTGATATTGGTATCAAAGCCGACACCATTGCGGCCATTGGTGATCTCAATAAAGACTTAGGCAATCTAGAAATTGATGCCTCTGGCCTGGTTATAGCTCCGGGCTTTATCAATATGCTAAGCTGGGCAACCGAATCACTGATAGCCGATGGAAAATCTCAAAGCGATATTCGTCAAGGTGTAACCCTTGAAGTTATGGGTGAAGGCTGGTCGATGGGGCCACTATCTGAGTCCATGAAAGAATTATCGCTAAAAAATCAAGGAGACTTCAAATATGATATTGAATGGACCACTCTGGGAGAATATTTGGAATTTCTGGAGAATCGCGGAGTTTCGACCAATGTCGCATCTTTTATTGGTGCTACTACCGTACGCATAAATACGATCGGGTTCGAGGACAGGGCTCCAACGGAAGAAGAATTGACAGCTATGAAGGACATGGTTAAAGAAGCCATGGAGGAAGGTGCTATGGGCGTTGGTTCATCTTTGATCTACGCACCAGCCTTTTATTCCAGTACCGAAGAGTTAATTGAATTATGTAAAGTCGTATCAGATTATGATGGAATGTATATATCACATATGCGAAGTGAGGGCAACAGGCTTCTGGAAAGTATTGATGAATTGATACGGATTGCAAAGGAAGCCAATGTACCCGCCGAAATTTATCATCTGAAAATGAGTGGAAAGGACAATTGGGGGAAATTTGATGCCGTTGTCAAAAAAATAGATTCAGCAAGAGCTGCCGGATTACAGATCTCCACCGACATGTATACCTATATTGCCGGTGCAACCGGTTTGGACGCTTCAATGCCGCCCTGGGTTCAGGAAGGGGGTTATGACCAATGGGCTGCACGTTTAAAAGACCCGGAAATCAGAAAACGCGTTTATACAGAAATGACAACACCAACAGATGAATGGGAAAATTTGATGTATGCAGCGGGCTCTCCTGAAAATTTGCTATTGGTTGGATTTAAAAATGAAAGTTTAAGGCATTTGACCGGTAAAACACTTGCTGAAGTCGCCAAACTAAGAAATAAAAGCCCCGAAGAAACCGCTATGGATTTGGTCATCGAAGATGGCAGCCGCGTAGGCACCGTTTACTTCCTGATGTCTGAAGACAATGTGAGGAAACAGATCGCATTGCCTTATATGAGTTTTGGTTCTGATGCCGGTTCTTTAGCACCAGAAGGACATTTTCTAAATTCAAATCCTCATCCTAGAGCATATGGCAATTTTGCACGTGTCATTGGGAAATATGTGAGAGACGAGAAGATCATTCCCATGGAGGAGGCCATACGAAAGTTAACCGCTTTGCCAGCATCCAATTTAAAGATCAAAAAACGTGGCCAATTAACTTCAGGGTATTTTGCTGATGTTGTCATTTTCGATCCAGAGAAAGTTCAAGACCACGCCACTTTTGCCGATCCTCATAATTATTCAACCGGAATGGTCCATGTTTTTGTTAACGGGGAACAGGTTTTGAAGGATGGGGAACATACAGGAGCACTGCCCGGTCGTTTTGTAAAAGGTCCTGGATATAACAAATCAAATTAATATGAGAAACAATTCCCTGCTTAGCCATTTACTAAGTATCATTATTCTACCTGGAACAGTAACATTGTTAATCCCCTATTTATTAAATGAATATCTTAAGGAACCAACAATTTACAACGAGCACATTGTGCTTAAATTAGGCGGTATGGGATTTATGGGGTTCGGTCTAATTTTATTTTTAATATGCTTGATTTATTTTATTTCTGTTGGCAAGGGAACACTAGCTCCCTGGACGCCAACCAGGAACCTGGTTGTTTCAGGTCCGTACAGATATGTCAGAAATCCTATGATCATAGCTATTTTAAGTATTCTATTGGGCGAGGCTTTATATCTGAATTCAATTAGTGTTCTCGTATGGGGCATGTTGTTTTTCCTTATTAATACCGTGTATTTTGAGTTGATCGAAGAACCAAAATTGGAACGAAAGTTTGGTGAAGATTATGCGCGTTATAAACGGAAGGTAGGTCGATGGATGCCGAATACAAGGCCATATGAAATGGAATAAATTTTAAGTTTATTTTAAAGGTAATTAATCTTTAATCGATTATTTTTAATACAAACCAATCCATTTCGATATGTATAAAACAATAAAAGTTACTGTTTGTCTCCTTTGCTTAATTGCTAGTTTTCAAATTCACGCCCAGGAAACAGTTAAAATTAAGGAACTGACCGTTGAAGCCAATCATTCTACCATTCAATTCACAGTTCCAATTGCTAATGGAATTACTAAAGTTACCGGTAAATTCAAGGATTATACAATCGATTTGAATTATGTTGATGATGATTTAAGTAAATCTACTATTTCGGCTGTTATTCAGGCGAAAAGTATTGATACGGGCATTAGCGGACGGGACGATCATTTACGGACATCAGATTTTTTTGATGTTGAAAAGTATCCCGAGATCTCGTTCGTCAGCAAGAAGATTGAGAAAAGCGACCAAGGTTATTTGGTCACCGGAGAATTCAATATGCATGGGCAACAAAAAATCATCGAATTTCCACTTCAAATTACAGGCCAGCTTGGCGAAAATACAATTGGTTTTTCTTGCCGGTTTATAATTGACAGAACCGATTTTGATATTGCATCAGACTATGAACATTCGTCCATTGAGAATTTTCTGGCCAAAGAGATCATAGTCGAAGTGGATTTCTGGACCAAGCGTAAAAAAAAGAAATAATGACTATTGATATTTATCAGATCGATGCCTTCACCGATCGATTATTTGGGGGCAATCCTGCTGCCGTTTGTCCGTTGAACGATTGGCTTTCAGATGACCTATTGCTCAGTATTGCCAAGGAAAATAATTTAGCTGAAACCGCCTATTTTATTCATAAAAACGACAATATTTTTCATTTGAGATGGTTCACACCTGAAATCGAAATGGATTTGTGTGGTCATGCCACTTTGGCTTCGGCCTTTGTGATCATGGAATGTCTTGATTATAATGTTGATCAGGTCTATTTCGATACAATGAGTGGTCAGCTTTCAGTATCAAAAACAAATGGCGAATTGGAAATGAATTTTCCATCACGACCTCCCTCTCCGATTGATTTACCAGAAGTTATTGCTAATGCATTGAGCATACAACCTCAAGAAGTATTTAAAGCGCGTGATTATATGCTTGTTTATGAAAGCGAACAACAACTATCAGACTTAAAGGTCAATGCCTCGAAACTGGAAGGTCTGAACCTAGATCCGGGAGGTATTATAGCGACTGCCAAAGGAGATGATTCTGATTTTGTTTCCCGTTTTTTTACGCCTGGTGCCGCAGTATTTGAAGATCCCGTAACCGGTTCGGCGCATTGTACCTTAACCCCTTTCTGGGCTGACCGGCTTGATAAAAAAGAGCTACACGCCTTTCAAATTTCAGAGCGTCTTGGGGAGTTGCATTGCCGAATTGAAGGCGATCGTGTTTATATTAAAGGATCAGCTGTAAAATACCTTGAAGGCACAATTGATCTGCCTTAAGAATTAGTCAGGCAGATACAATCTTTCTTATCGCTAAAGGTCCATTGAGATTCTTTTAATACATCGGTATTTGAACGTAGGTTTTTAAAGGTTTCAAGATCATTTTTGGCAAGTTTAACTTTTAGCTTTTTCTTTCCATTGGCCAATCTGATTTCCCTTTCGTCCAGTTCCAGACGCACTGTTGCATCGCCATTATCTTCGGTTGAAGCTTCAAATTTCTTTTTCCAATTAAAGCCGTTTAGCATTAAAATTCTATCGGAATAACATAGCACCATGGCGAGTCCATCAGGTTTTTTTAGATTCCATTCCACATTTTTAAATTGTTTTTTAGGTGGAAGGCCTTCATCAATTCGTCTCCGTTTTTCCCGTTTGTTTTTGCCTGTCGCCCAACCGGCAAGGTTTTTTACCCCACCTTTCAGGTCATTAAAGTTTTCTAATCCATCTTTAACATCACTAACGCCTGGGATGACACCTAGAACGGTGTCAGTCACCTTCGCATAATGAAACATCGATTTCTTACTTGGTATTTTATATACCGAAACTTTTTTATTTGTTAAGACAATGAATTCTGACGATTTACCATGAATCGCCGCGAGCAGCTTTTCATCCTGCTCATCCTTATAATCGGTGCCAAAACGAAAATATGGAAATCCGGAAGCTTCAAAAAAATCATCACTTTTCTCATCAAAATAAGGGGAATGGTCAACACTCTTTGTAAACATGCTTATCTTTTTTGGTTCGTAATTATGATTTGGGTGCTCAACTAAATTAACAATATTAATTTTAAGCTTATAGCAATGAATGCGATTTTCTCAAATTTCATTCAACGATAAAATCGAAATAAGTGTCCGGAAATGGTTCTCCTCTTAAGGTAAAATGCCACCACTCTTTTGGATAATTTCGAAAACCATGTTTTAGCATTACGGTTTGCAATAGCATTCTATTTTCTTTTTGTTTCGGTGTAATTTGCTCATAATCTACCCAGGATTCACTTCCGAAGAAATCATAAGTGCTGCCCATATCCAATTCTTTATTTGTCTTAAGGTCAACCAAAGTAATATCGAGCGTACTGCCGCGACTATGACCCGATCGCGACGCGATATACTCCTCCCTGAACAAGTGTTGTTTGGCAACATCGGGATAGAAGGATGACTTATTTATGGTATCATTAAGGTCTTTTGCCCAGCGTATAAAATGATTTACCGCGCGTTGCGGACGATAACTGTCAAAGATTTTGATGGACAGATTTTGACCGGCGAGTTCATTTTGAACATTTTTTAATGCTTTGGTGGCCTGGGCCGTCAGGATGGCCATTTCGGCTTCATACCCATCTACAATACTGGCTAAAAAATTATTATCTGAGCAATAACGCAGCTCAACTTTAATAGTGGGAATGCTATCGGTTACATATACAAACCCTGTAGGTAGCTGACCCAAGCAACTTCCATAGCCAAAGATCAAAATCAAAAATAAACGTACTCTCATTTCATTTATATTAGTGCTAAATTAGAGAATAAATGACAAACACCATGTTTGAAATGACCAACATAAATTTGGAGGATGCAGACCTTATTTATTATCCTGCTTTGTTCACAAAGGAAGAATGCCAATATTACTTTGATCAATTGCTCAATGCTGTTGATTGGCAGCAAGATGAAATTAGGCTTTTTGGAAAAACATACGACCAACCACGATTGACGGCCTTATATGCCAATAATAAGAACCCCTACTCCTATTCGGGAATTACAATGCATCCCAATGCGTTTGATGCAAAGCTTTTGGACATTAAATTGAAAGTTGAAGCAGCTACCAAAGAAAAATTCAGCAGCTGTTTATTAAATCTTTACAGGGATGGTAATGACAGCAATGGTTGGCATGCCGATGACGAAATAGAACTTGGAACCAATCCGGTCATTGCTTCGGTGAGTTTTGGTGCTGAGCGTATGTTTCATTTAAAACATAAAACAAAGTCTGATCTCCGGCATAAAATAATTTTACAAAATGGTAGTTTATTACTTATGAAAGGAGAAACACAGCATCATTGGTTACATCAGGTGCCGAAGACAAAAAAAGTGGTTGGAAAGCGAATTAATTTAACCTTTAGGTCTATAAAATAAGAAACCGAGTTCCCTCAAACTCGGTTTCTCTAATTTGCTTTGTATTACGAAGTTAGATTTAGGGTTTCTAATATCAACAACATAATTGCAAATATTAATTAATTAATCCATTGAACTAAAAACTAAATTTTAGTACAATTCAAATGTAGAAATTATAATTACATCATCGATATACAACACTATTTATTCGATGAAATACACTTTTTTTTAACATTTGAAGCTATTTTCATACTTAATCAGTAATTTAAGGTTAGAAAAGCTCGTTAATAACTTAAGGTATATTAAGACCGGTGTATGTATTTTATTAAGTTGAATTATTTTAATTTTAAACATTGGCATTCAATTTGTTACAAGAGTAATAAAACAGCAAACATCATAAACCTAAAACCCATGCAATTCAAAACCGTACTCCTTTTCAGCCTACTAACGGCCTTTGCTATTGGCCAGGAACGCACTACGATAAAGCAAGATATAACGATCAACAGGTATATCGATGGTACGCTTTTAATTCCGAGTGAAACCGATAATCCGCCTTTGGCCATTATCATAGCGGGTTCAGGTCCAACCGACAGGGATGGTAATCAGAATTTCATGCAGAACAACTCACTGAAGAAATTGGCCGAGGCCTTAAGTAGAAACGGTATCGCCACCTTTAGGTATGATAAACGCATTGTGAAGCAAATCAGACAACGTAATGTGGATGATGATATGATGTTTGATGATTTTGTGACCGACGCGGTGTCTACTCTAAATTATTTTAAGCAGAAATATAATTTTAAGGCCATTCATTTTATCGGTCATAGTCAGGGAAGCCTGGTAGGCATGCTGGCCGCTACCGAGGGTGCCGACGGTTTTATTTCACTGGCCGGAGCGGGAAAACCGATAGATCAGGTGATCATAGATCAAATTGAGAAAACCGCTCCCATGTTTACAGAAGACAGCAAACGCGTTTTTGATATTTTAAGGGAAGGAAAAACCACCGATGATTTTCCGCCGGCCTTAGCATCTATATTTAATAAGGACGTACAGCCATTTATTACAAATTGGATGCAATATGATCCACAGAATGAAATAAAGTCCCTGTCCATTCCAATATTGCTGATCAATGGGACAAAAGATCTTCAGGTTGTTCCAGAGGAAGCCAAACTTCTAAAAAGTGCGAATGATAGGGCCGAATTGGTCATCATTGAGAATAAGAATCATATTTTAGTTCCAATTGAAGGCGATGACCTTGAAAATTCAAAATCCTATAATGAGTCCCAACGTAAACTATCAAAGGAATTGATAGACAAAATAGTCGCTTTTATGAACTAAAAGTAGCCCTTTTTAACCTTTCACCAATAATTTCTTCATTTTAACCAATTATTACTTTCAGTTTGGTTAAATCATATATATTTCGGATTATTACGCCCTTATAACCCTGGATATCATGAGGAAACTGCTATTGACAATCATTATTTTATTAGCATTCTTGGGAATTACGCATGCCCAGGAACTTTCTGTTGGTCTAAAAGGCGGTGTTAATTATTACACCATAGGCGATATGAACTCACGAGGCGGCTCGATTCAAGCCGGAATGCCTGATGAGGTTTTTTCACCAAATAAGGATCTCGGTACACAACTCGGTGTTTTTATGACCATTGAATTTGACAAATTATATTTCAGGCCGGAATTTAATTTGGTGTCTCATAATAATACTTATGAGTTTCCTAATAAACCGTCCAAATGGCGAGCGCGTAAGCTGGAAATCCCGTTATTGGCAGGCTATAAGATCTTTGATCCGATTGCTGTTTATGCAGGACCCAGTTTCAGTTTGTTCAATAAGATGACCTTAGAGGGCGCCAACAATTCGACCACAGAAGACGGGATCAACTTTGATAAGACGGCAACCACCTTAAACTTTGGAATACAGTTAGAATTTAAAAGATTCGGTGTTGATCTCCGTTATGGGCTTGGCTTAAAAGAAACAGCTGAGGAGCTTCAGGACATCAATAACTCCGCTTTTGGCACCAATCTCACCGATATCTATACCTATAAGCCATCAGAGATCAGCCTGAGCCTTAATATTTACGTTTTCAGAACCAATGGTTCAGAACTCGGTGGGTTATTCAGCAATCTTTTCAGAAATAACAAGTGCCATTGTCCTTATTAATAGAGGTGGGAAAAGGAATCTAAATTAAAAAAGCATCGACCAAGCGGTGCGATGCCTTTTTACTACTAACCAACCAAAAATATGTTTTTATAAATAAGTTTGTGAACTTATACTTCCTATAATACAACTTCCGTGCCAAAAAAATAAGTTACCTCTTTTTTGATAAATTAATTTATTTTCATATCTTTATGATATCATTTTAATATCATATATTATGAAAGAAGAAAGAACGATTATCCCATTGAATGGTTATATTATGCTGCTGCTATTCCTAATCCTATTTGTTGGAGGAATATTCATGCTGATCAACCAAGAAAATCCCTGGTACCTTATAGCCATTTTTACGGCCATCTTCATGGCCATTGGATTCATTATGGTCCAGCCCAATAACTCGCGCGTCCTCCTGTTATTCGGGAAATACGTCGGTACTGTAAAACAGAACGGTTTTTACTGGGTAAATCCATTTTACACTAAAAAGAAAATATCGCTCCGAGCTAGAAATTTTGATAGCGAACGTCTAAAGGTTAATGATAAACTCGGAAATCCGGTAATGATAAGCACCATCCTGGTATGGCGTGTTTTAGATACCTATAAAGCCGCATTTGATGTAGACAATTATGAGAATTTCGTACGTGTTCAAACGGATGCTGCCGTGCGTAAGCTGGCGAGCATGTATCCGTATGATAATTTTGCTGACGAAGGCCATAAGGAAGATATTACCCTACGATCAAGTGTCAACGAAGTAAGTGAAGCTCTTGAAAAAGAGATCGAGGAGCGCTTAGACATCGCCGGAATTGAAGTTTTGGAGTCACGTATAGGGTATTTGGCCTATGCACAGGAAATCGCCAATGCGATGCTTAAACGGCAACAGGCAACAGCAATTGTGGCAGCACGTCATAAAATTGTTGAAGGCGCCGTAAGCATGGTTGAAATGGCTCTGGAAGAACTTGGTAAAAAGGAAATAGTTAATTTGGATGAGGAACGTAAAGCTGCTATGGTCAGCAATCTCATGGTGATACTATGCGGCGATAAAGATGCCGCTCCCGTAGTTAATACCGGAACCTTAAATCATTAAAACATGAATAGAAATCAAATCTATAGCATTGCCATAGGCAGTGCGATGGGTTCCAGTATAGGAACTACTATTGGTGCTGTAATAGGCGATGTGGCCATGGGTATTGTCTATGGAACATTTATCGGAATCATTATAGGTGTAATTATAGCGCTGATATTTTTTAAACAAAATCATGATAAATTGTAAATGAGTCATCATGAAAGAATATAAAGTCATTTCCCCAAAACTTGGTTTAAGCAAACGCACTGAGAAACTTGAAGACATTTTAAATCAGTATGCTCGTGAAGGTTGGGTTGTAAATCATATAGCTCAAAGTGCTTATATGGTAGTCTTTGAACGCGATAAAAACAGGTAAATGAGAGTAGACAGGCCCAAAATATCAGTACCTTATGAACAGGTGGATATAGCCATGGAGCTCATTGGTATAACACTTTTATTAGGTATTTGGTTGTTTCCATTATTGAATTATTCTGAATTACCAGAATCCATTCCATTGCATTTTAATGCGCAAGGCGATGCCGATGATTTCGGCAGCAAAATGACAATTTGGATCTTACCCGGAATTGGGACCGTTACATTTTTTCTGTTATTTATTCTTAATAAATTCCCGCATCTGCACAATTATATGGTAAACATAACTGAAGAGAACGCCTTAATTAATTATCGGCTAAGCACGCGTTTACTGCGTTTTATAAATATGTTTTGCATGATCATCTTCGCGGCCATCATATATGATATTGTAAGCATTTCGAAAGGATCACATCCAAAAATTTTAAATATATGGTTCTTAACTGTGACGATTATCATTCCTATAATAGCAGCTGTTATAACGATTAGATATCAGAATAAGATCAATAAATAAAATGCATTTAACAACTCAAAAAGACCGTTATGTCTAAGAAAAAAGCTTTTGCCTTACGTGTTAATGAGGAGATGCTTAAGGCTATTGAAAAATGGGCTGCTGACGAATTCAGAAGTACAAATGGCCAAATTGAGTGGATGCTGCAAAAGAGCTTAAAAGCTGCTAATCGTCTACCAAATAAATCTAAAAAAAATCCTAAATCTGATTAATTTATTATGAGTTAATGATTATTCTTCTATTTTTGATGATCACTAACCGAAATTGTATTGAAAAAACTATTAGTAACTGTCTTATTTTTAATGACTTGCCTTAGTTATTCTCAAACCAAGTCGTTTAAAGTAAAATACATCTCCGAACCAATCACTCTCGATGGTATTCTAAATGAACCTGCCTGGCAGGAAACTGAAACTGCAACAGATTTCTGGCAATATTTCCCTACGGATTCTGTTCAGGCCAAACAACAGGCCATTATTAAAATGCTCTTTGATGATACCAATTTATATGTTGGCATGAAGGTGAATTCACCGAAAAATGACTATGTAGTTCCGTCCTTACGACGAGATTTCAGGGCTGGTGGAAGTGACAATATTACCTTGATGTTTGACACCTTTAATGATGGTACCAATGCCTTTATATTCGGAACGAATCCTGAAGGCGTTAAACGTGAAATGCTGCTGTCTGGCGGAGGCGCTGAACTCCGTGGTTTTAACATGGCTTGGGACACCAAATGGCGCAGTGAAACCGTAATTCATGACGACCATTATATCGTGGAATGGGTCATTCCATTCTCGGCATTTAAGTATCGTGAAGGTGAAACCAAATGGCGATTTAACAGCTACCATTTCGATACTCAGGAAAATGAGAATAATACCTGGATCAATATTCCCCAGAATCAATTCATTTTCAACCTGGCCTATATGGGCGATATGATCTTCGAGAAACCTTTGGGAAAATCGAAGTCTCCAATTTCCATTATTCCATATGTGAATGGCCTGGTAGGTGAAGACTATGAAAACGATGCGACCACTTCCGATTTCAAAGTTGGCGGTGATGCAAAATTTACGATAGGTAACAGTATGAACCTTGATCTTACCGTGAATCCCGATTTCTCTCAGGTAGAAGTCGACAGGCAAATAACCAATTTAACGCGCTTTGAAATTTCCTTGCCCGAACGGCGTCAATTCTTTATTGAGAACAGTGACCTATTTGCAGATTTTGGAAATTCCAGAGATGCTAATCCATTCTTTTCCAGGCGAATTGGGATCGCCAGCGATATTGACGACAATAATATTGAAAACGATATTATTGCTGGAGTGCGTTTAAGTGGAAAACTGAATAATAATCTTAGAATTGGAGTTTTAAATATGCAAACAGCTGAAGACATCTCCAATGAGATTGCATCGACGAACAATGCCGTGGTTACAGCACAGTATAAGCTTTTTAGCAGAAGTAATTTAAGCTTCATGTTCATCAATAAACAAGCGACCAAGGACTATGATTTTTTAGCCAATGAAAATCAATATAATCGTGTTTTTGGAATTGATTACCGACTGGCTTCAGAAGACAATACCTGGGTTGGAAAATATTATTTACATAAGTCCTTTTCGCCGGATGTCAACTCTAAAGACCTGTCTTTCGGTGCTTCAACTGATTTTAATAGTCGGAATTGGAGCATCCGTCTGAGTGGCTTATTTGTTGGTGAAAATTTCAGGTCAGATCTAGGCTTTATACGTCGAACCGATATCTTTAAAATCAACCCTCGCATCTTGCGTACATTTTGGCCTAAAGCCACAAGCAAGCTCGTCAAACACAGCCTTTCAGTTACTCCAATTGTTATATGGAGACCGGAATTGGACTTTGAAAATTCAGATTATACCATTGTCAGCCGATGGCAGGGTCAATTTAAGAACAGTGCAAGTTTCGAACTTGAAATGTTTAACCGTTTTGTTCATTTATATGATGAATTTGATCCTACAGGGACTGATGGCGGGGTGCCTCTTCCTGCCGATTCTGATTATTATTATACCAGTTTCGGGGCGGAATACCGGTCAGACCAACGGAAAACCTTTTCATACCAACTGGAACCTTCCTACGGAAAATTCTTTAATGGTAATAAACTATCAATTGAAACCAGATTGAACTATAGGATACAACCGTATTTCTCGACTTCGATACAAGTAAACTATGATAATATCAACTTGCCAGACCCCTACCCCGATGCATCCATATGGTTAATTGGTCCGAGAATAGATGTTACCTTTAATAAAAAATTATTCTGGGCGACTTTTATTCAATACAGTAATCAAAGGGACAATTTTAGTATTAATACGCGATTACAATGGCGTTTTGCTCCCTTATCGGATCTGTTCATTGTGTATAACGATAATTATTTTACCAATAACCGTTTCGCTCCAAGAGTACGCTCCCTCAACGTTAAACTTACCTATTGGCTAAATATTTAAATCATGGCAAGCAACATTCCGGTATTTACAGATGACACGATAGTCTTCGGACTTTTAATGCTATCACTAGGCTTTATATTTTATACAGAATCCAAAACTTCTGGATTTTGGCATAAATTCTATAAGATCGTCCCAGGACTTTTCATGGCTTATATGGTTCCGGCACTTTTAACTACGGTTGGACTCATCGCTCCGGAATGGGAAACGGTAAATGATGCCGGAGAGACCGTTTCACATAGTACCAACTTGTATTATATGGCGAGTCGTTATTTACTCCCTGCCGCCTTAGTGCTAATGACCCTAAGTATTGATCTTAAGGCCGTTTTTAATTTAGGATGGAAAGCTTTGATCATGTTCTTTACAGGTACTGTGGGGATCATTATTGGTGGGCCAATTGCCATTTTGTTGATTGCAGCGGTTTCACCTGAAACTGTTGGTGGCGCAGGTGCAGACGCTGTTTGGCGTGGATTATCCACGCTAGCTGGAAGCTGGATTGGCGGTGGCGCCAATCAAACAGCGATGCTTGAAATCTACGGCTATAATCAAAAACTTTATGGTGGAATGGTATTCGTTGATATTGTCGTTGCCAATATTTGGATGGCACTTTTGTTAATCGGAATTGGAAAACGAGGACGTATTAACAGATGGTTAAAAGCCGATACTTCCTCAATTGAAATCTTAAAAGAAAAAGTATCTACTTTTGCAGCGAAGGTACGTCGGAATCCGTCCCTGACCGATCTCATGATCATTGCCGCTATCGCTTTTGGAACAGTAAGTTTCGCACATATATGTTCCAGCTACTTGGCAGATTTCTTTGAAGGCGTTGTGTCCAGAATAGATTCAGCGACAACACGAAATATTTTTACATTCCTGGGATCAAAATTTTTCTGGATGATCAGTATTGCAACTCTTATAGCCATATTGCTATCTTTTACAAAGGCCAGAAATTATGAAGGTGCGGGCGCAAGCAAAATTGGTAGCGTCTTTATCTATATTCTTGTTGCCTCTATTGGAATGAAGATGGATCTCATGCTTATTTTTGAAAATATGGGTCTGATCGCTATTGGCTTTGTTTGGATGTCTATTCATGCAGGTTTACTTATTCTTGTTGCTAAATTCATTAAAGCTCCATATTTCTTTTTGGCTGTGGGAAGCCAGGCCAATGTAGGTGGTGCAGCCTCTGCACCAATTGTAGCCTCTGCCTTTCATCCTTCACTGGCGACTGTTGGCGTTTTACTGGCTGTTTTTGGCTACGCCATCGGGACCATTGCCGCAATAGGATGTACTATTTTGATGCAGATCGCGGCTGGAGGTTAAATGGAATTCATTGTAGAGACCAAAATTTTTATTACAGCCAATTTTATATGATATTTGCCTGAATAAATCATTCTATGAAGCGATTACTATTTATCCTATTAATTATAGCAATGGTGTCTTGTGAAAACAAAGAATCAAATCTCATTGTTACAGGCAAGATCACCGGCTTAAAAAAAGGGGTTTTATATCTTGAACAACTTCAGGACACAAGCTTGGTCGTATTGGATTCAATGATTATTAATGGAGAACCTGAATTTGTATTACAAGCGCGATTAGAAGAACCTGAAATGCTGTATGTAAGCCTGGATTCCAATTCTGATGAAAAACCGAGGCTGTCCTTTTTTGCTGATGAAGGTACAACCACAATTCACACTTCTTTAAAACGCTTTGTACACGATTCCAGGATTGAAGGTTCTCAACAACAGAAACTGATCGATGAATACAAGTCCATGATCTCGCAATATAACGACAGGAATTTGGAGTTAATCAAGGCCGAATTTGAAAATCAGGGTGATAGTATTAAGTTGGATTCGATACGTAATGCTGCAGACAATTTATTAAAAAGCAAATACCGCTATACCTTCAATTTTGCCATGACCAATAACGAAAGTGAAGTGGCGCCATATTTGGTCTTATCCGAGGTTTACGATGCCAATATTACTTATTTAGATACCTTGATTAACGTACTTCCAGATAATATACTTCAATCAAAATATGGCAAGGAACTTCAAGAATATATCGTTTCGCGAAAGAAGGATTCCTTAAACTAAAAAAAGCGCTAAAAGCGCTTTTTATTATAATTTATTGAGTTTTTCGATCAGTGCCTTTCCGCGTTTTTCCAATTCAGCATTTACCGATTTCAAATGCGCTTTTCTATTATCGACACTTTTATCATTGACCTTTGCAATAAGATCATCAAAGGTTGAAATAGCTTCATCAATGATCGCATCGCTCTTTTTCTTGTCCGTTTCAGGATTAGCATATTCCCAGACATAAACGGCTTCAATAATATCGCCTAAAACGTAATTTATATCTTTTTTTAAATTTCTTATACTCGCCATAATTATTCATGTTTATTGGTACTACAAACTTACGTAAATCAAACGTATATTTCTAGCAGTTTAGCATTTTCAGCATATAATCTGAAGGCCCTGATTGCCGCCGGGATCAAAACGGTTTCACCTTTCTTTAGTTGAACTGAATAATGATCGGTTTCTACCTTTAATTCCCCATCTATGCATATATAGATAAGAAATGAATCGGTAGCGTTAATCTTATTCAATTTTGAAGACAAGGGTAAATAATTGGTTGTAAAAAAGGGACATTCAACCATGAGATTCGAAAAATTAGTCTTCTTTTCATAGTCAACCTTGAAATCCGCCTTCATTTCAAAGTTGATTGCATCCAAAGCAAGATCATTATGCAATTCACGTGCATTGCCATCCGCATCTACCCTATCCCAATCATAAACACGATATGTAACATCACTGGTTTGCTGAATTTCGGCCAATAAAATCCCCGCACCTATCGCGTGAACCCGTCCTACTTCTATAAAATATGTATCTCCGGCTTTCACCGATTCATAATTTAATATTTCGGGAAGCGATTTTTCATTTAAATGTTTGGTATAAATTTCTGCGGATATTTTTTCCTTGAATCCCACAATGAGATTCGCATCATCATCGGCCTGCATCACGTGCCACATTTCGGTCTTACCGAAGCTATTATGACGTTTTTTAGCCAGGTCATCATTTGGATGAAGCTGAATTGAAAGATCTTCTTTCGCATCGATGAATTTTATTAACAGGGGAAATTGATTCTG
>JABDLA010000195.1 GCA_013001965.1 Flavobacteriaceae bacterium
CAACGCCTATTAAAAACAGTGTCATCATTATAGAAGGTGATAAAATTAAAGCTGTGGGGACCATAAAAACATTAGGGATACCTGAGAATGCAGAACGTATCTCAACAGAAGGTATGACAGTTTTACCTGGGCTCTGGGATATGCATGTACATACCATGATCAATGGTCATGCCGATTACAGCTATTGGGATAAAACCTATCCGCCTTTATTGGAAAATGTGATCATGCCCGCTTCGGCTGAACAACTTTTGATGGCTGGAGTTACAAGCGCCAGGGATCTTGGTGGTCCGCTGGAAGAGAGTATTTCGATAAGGGATCGTATAAACGCAGGAGAAATTCCGGGAGCAACATTATATGTATCAGGACCCTTTCTTCAGAAAAAACCATACCCGGGTACTGAGGCCTTTCGATGGGGTATCGATGGTGCGGAGGATGCCCGAAATAAAGTCAGGAAGCTTGCAGATGCAGGCGTTGATTGTATTAAGTTGGTCGATCAGGACCAATTGACGAAACAAGAATTGAAGGCTCTTGTCGATACAGCACATCATTACAATTTGAAGGTGGTTGCTCACGGGCATCGCCCCGAAGAGATCCGGATGGGTCTTGAAGCAGGTGTTGATTGTTTCGAGCATACAGGCTTGTCATCGGCACCGCGATATCCTGACGAAGTCATGGAGGCCATAAAGGAACGCACAGCTCAAATGAATTTGGGCCCTCTGTTCTGGTGCCCTACGGTAGAGGGTTTATTTAATTATGAATATGTGCGTGACCATGGCGAACATTTAGACAATGATTCCTGGCACAGAGGTTTACCGGATTCTGTGATTACCGATATCAGAAATAGTTTTAAATATAAGGATCGCTTGCCATATTTTCAGTTAACACCCCTAAGAAAACCAACCCTTGAGACCAAGATCAAGCAATTGATGGAGGCCGGAGTGGTTTTAATGATCGGTACTGACAGTGGCATCCCCATGAAATTCCATAGCCAATCTACCTGGAATGAATTGGATGTATGGGTCAATGAATTTGGCATCGATCCAATGTATGCCATTAGAGCGGCAACCTATTGGCCGTCATTATGGATGGGGGTGGCCGATAAAGTTGGAACTGTAACCGAAGGCAAGTATGCTGATATTATTGCCGTTAAAGGTGATGTGCTAAGGCATATCAGTTTACTTCAGAAGGTTGATCTGGTCATCAAACATGGAAAGCGCTATAAGTAATTCTGAAATAAGGCAATAGCCTCTTTTCAAATTTCTGAAATTTTCGTATCTTAATATGATTCATTAATCCCTAAAAAATGAAAACTATTAAGGCATGCACTTGCAATTGCGAAAGCTGCCATAATGGAAATTGTGCCCATTGCAGTTGCGAAAACTGCAACTGTGCAGGTTGCCATTGCAAGTAGGTAAAAAAGACAGAATTAATTTATAACGGCTTGTTCAATTATTGAGTTAGGCCAATTTAATTGGCATCACTCAAAGTAAGATCGAACTGAATAAGGGAGTATTTTATAATTTGAATTGAACTGCGCAGGCCGCTGCCTATGAACCAGGTCCTTGGATTATTAGGCCGAATTGCTGGCTAAAGATTGAGCATCCAACTGCGCTGTAATTTCCTGAATTTCTTAAGCTCACTTCTCAAAATTGGAATAAAATCACGACCGTCACTACTGAATTTCTCCAGGCGCTTGCAGGTATTATTCATGCGCATTGTTATCCATTCAACAGTTTTAGCATGCACATGTTTTTTTTCAGAATTTAATTCGGCTTTTAAAATCTCCGGAGCCAATGATTCCGACTGTTGAACAATATCTCCTGTTAAATAAATGTCCTGATTCTCTGAACCATCGTCCTTAAGAGCGGACAGATCATAATTGAGATAGCTCGAAATACGATGTGAAAGCAAACGAATTTCCTTGGCCTTTTTATAAATAGGCAGGTTGTAGAGATGCGATGGGTTTGAGTGTAACATATTTTTTAAATAGCAATTACACAAAATTACTATCATCTTTAAATAATTAATATTTAATAATTAAAGAAAAACCACGAAAAAGCTTTAGAAAATAATATATTTGATGAATTTACTTTAATAATGAATATTGATTCAGTTAACTTTAAGATCTTGAGTTGTTTACAAAGCAATTCCCGTCAAACAAATACTGCAATTGCTAAGCTTGTTGGTATTAGTTCTCCTGCAGTTGCTGAGCGTATAAGAAAGTTGGAGGATGCCGGGATCATACAGGGGTATAAGACGAAAATCTCAAGTCATGAATTAGGATTTCAGCTTAGGGCAATTGTGACCATGAGAGCATTCATGGGTAAACTTAAGCCATTTTTATCTAAGGTGAAAACATTTGATGAAGTGATCAATTGCTATCGGGTTACCGGTAATGAAAATATTGTAATGGAAGTCATATTAAAAAATCAGAAACACCTCGAACAGTTTATAGACGAACTCATTACTTATGGTGAAACCAAAACCCAAATAATTCTATCCGCTGTTATTGAAGATCAAATTATAAAGGCTCAGAAACATGTCGGATAATGTCAACTTCGTATTAGGATTCCTGATAATTATTTGCCTGGGTTGCAAAGCCAATGACGATTCATCGGTACAATGTATGGCATTAGACTGGCAAAACTCCAATTATGTTCTCCCTTATCCTATAGGAGAATCTTATAGAATAAACCAAGGTAATGATTCCGGTTTTGGCCATTCTGGTGCATATATTAATGGCTATGATTTCGACATGCCAATTGGAAGTGAAGTCGTTGCATCAAGAGTAGGTGAGGTGACAGAAGTGAGAAATAGCAATCCGGATGGTGAAAATTTGATTCTTGGAAACGAGAATTTAGTAAAAATACTGCATTTGGATGGTACAACGGCAGCATATAGTCATTTGAAACAATACAGTATTGTAGTCATGGTTGGTCAGCAAGTACAGCAAGGTGACACTTTAGGATTAAGCGGAAACTCGGGGTATACCGATAATTTTCCGCACTTGCACTTTCATCTATCTAATTGTGATGAACCCACCCTAGCTGGTTGCACCACATTGTTGACTGTCTTTAAAAATACGAGAGCGAATGAATGTGGTTTAATCCAGAATGAAATTTATGAAGCACTACCTTATTAATCCTTAATTCCAGGCTGCTTCAATTCCCAATTAGTTTTCGCTTTTTCTGCATCGACCATGGCTTTTACATCGGCAAGCAGGCGTTTTGCATCATAAATCACCCCATCTTTGATGGTGTACTTCACACCGCCAACACGAACCACCTCGTTATCTTCGGTCAATTTTATCGCACCTGTTCCGTATAGCGCTTTCAGATTAACCAGTGGATTTTCTTCAACGATAACAAAATCAGCCAGTTTTCCAATTTGAACACTTCCAATTTTATCATCCCAACCCAGAGCCTCTGCACCATTTAAAGTGGCCGAGCGTATAACCTCCAATGGATGGAATCCTGCTTCACGCAATAACTCCATTTCACGAATGTATGCAAACCCATAAAGCTGATAAATAAAACCGGAATCTGAACCGGTGGTAACCCTACCACCTCTGTTTTTATATTCATTGATAAAGGTCATCCATAATTGAAAGTTCTTTTTCCATTCAATTTCCTGTTCTGTGCCCCAATAATGCCAGTAACTACCATGACTGATCTTACTTGGTTCGTAAAACTTCCATAAGGACGGCATCGTATAATCTTCATGCCATTCGGCACGTCGTGCCCGTTGAAGATCCCTGCTGGCCTCATAAATATTAAAGGTTGGATCTAAGGTGAAATCCAATTCCAAAAGTTCATTCATCACATTGTTCCAATGCTCTGAATACGGCTTTGCAGCCTGTTTCCATAGTTTTCCTGCTTCCTCAAAGCGATGTTGCTCGTTT
The DNA here is from genome assembly GCA_013001965.1 of Flavobacteriaceae bacterium. Classification (GTDB taxonomy): domain Bacteria; phylum Bacteroidota; class Bacteroidia; order Flavobacteriales; family Flavobacteriaceae; genus JABDLA01. The sequence continues at coordinate 3,902 of JABDLA010000195.1, forward strand.
TGATAATTATAATCCAGCGGATAATTTTGTACGGTTCTGTCGTTGAACAGCGCTTCAGGTAATCCATACCAATGTTCCATAGAGGTTAGTCCTGCTCTTGCAGAATGCAGGACATTCCATCGGGCAACGCTCAACTGGGCATGGTGACAGGCCGATCCAAGGCCTAATTTTTTATTTTCATCAAGAGCGGCCGCCATGATCTCAGGCTCAGCTCCAAAGAATTTAATGCCGTCAGCTCCATTTTGTGCATTCTTGCGCACCCAGGCCCTGGCCATTTCGGGAGTACTTATGGGTTCGTCACTGCCACTACCGAATCCGGTATAATCAAAGATACGCGGCGCCACAATTTCTAATGCGTTGCTTTGTCTTTTCAATTCTTTTGCAGGCCTTCCGCTGGGCTGCCTTACTGTGGTCACGCCATGGGCCATCCATAACTTGAATACATATTCGGGATCGGCACCTTGCGCACGTCCGCCTATATGGCCATGCATGTCTACGAATCCTGGCAACAAATACATGCCATTGGCATCGAGCTCGCGTCCGCCTTCTATTAGTTTTGGCCGTCGGTCTTCATTAATGGGTATACCATCATAGCCAACCACCTGAATGCGTTTGATAATATTATTCTCAACCACAATATCAATGGGTCCGCGCGGCGGAGAACCATCACCATTGATTAAGGTAATGCCGCGAATGATAAGTTGAGAATAAGGGCCTTCGCCGCGGTAATCGTCCTGGGCAAAACCGTTTACAATAAATAAGATTGAAAGTAAGAGCGTTAGTTTTTTCATAGTGATTTAATTAGCGTGGTCTTGGTACAGCGATTTGATTTCCTAAAAATAATGCGTTTAAAAACAGCCGATTTGTGCCATACCAGGCGCCCCTGAAATTGGGGTTGTCAGCAAACATCACAACACGACCACGGCCCATCGGACTCACGATCAGCGATGCCGAAGGCTTTAAGAAAATGTTTAAATTATCGGTTGAAATAAAGCCATCGATATGCGGATTGGCTGTATATTTTGCTACTGTAGAATATTCATTTTTACTCGGAGCTAGAAACACATTGTTGTTCTTATACACCGGTAAAAGATTGGACCGATACCCAAAGCCAAGTGGATGGGTTACATCCAGGTCAACCTCAAAAATGGCGCCACCAACGCGTTCCCGTCCAATATGTTCAGGTGCATCGACATATGGCAAGCGTTTTACAGGTTTTGCTTTGGTGCTATCTTTTTCTTTTGGTTTTTGGGTCAGTTTTTCCTTCACCAATTTTTTATCGATTGCCCATTTGGATGCGCGTGCAATGGTGATCAGTGTATTTCCTTTTGACGTCCAGTCCTTAAGTCTTAAACGTTGAACCGAATCCAATTGACTATAACTTCCCGAAACCATCACTAAGGTATTGTACTTATCTAATCGCGCATTTCTAAAACTGCGCATCTGAATCTTTGTAATTGGCATGTCAACCCTGGTGTCTAAGAGATGCCAGACTTCGCCGGCTTCGTAAGAGCTGACACCATTGCCAATTAATAGTGCAGCTTTAGGTTTTTGAACCGTTCTGAAATTATTGCTACCAAGGTCAATTCCCTTTGTGCTAAATCCGGTTTCAGCCGAATATATAGGGACATTATATTTTTGCTGGGCATCACTGACTATCTTGAATACTTCATCGGCATTTTTTTTCTGTTTACTCACAGGAATCATAATACTTCCGTAGTTAAAACTTTTATTGCCATTATTTGTATTAATCGAAAACGGTTTGAAGGCTGAAGACACTTTAAGGCCCTTAGACTGCATATAATAGAGCGCCGAAGCTGCGTAATAATCGTCCCAATCCATAATATATGCATAGTCGGTTTTAGTGACATTAACAACCGAGACCATATCGTTGGTTGAAGTGACTTCCGATCCGAGATTCGCGGTCTTCAACCCCTTGTATTTTAAATTGTAAAAATTAGCAACACTCCAGGCAGAAGCATCATAAAAAACGCTGTCGCGATATTTGCTATAGGTCTCAAACATGGTTTGGACCATACGATGCTGCGGTTGTTTTAAAGGAACGACATACTTGGATCCATTTTTATAAACCTTGATCTTATGCTTTAAAAGAAAATCGACAAAGGCTTTATTGCGATTCATGTCATAGGCATCACCAAATTCATAGGCAGCGAATCCTGTAGGGGCACGTTTCGTTACCGCCGATTTGAAAAAATCCTGCTGATATTTTCTTAAAGTTCCCCTGTTTTCTACTGCGGCCTTTACAGTGGCTATACTCGATTTGTATTGATTTCTAATCGTAAATGCGAAGGAGATTGTTCCAAACTGGGTATCCTGCAAATGACCTCGTGAACTGGCTTGTTCAAATAAAAGTGCCAATGCGCCCTGTAGATCGGGATAGGAGGAGCCATAGCCCGGATAGGTGCCATCAAAAGATTCCTTTGTATAATAGAAGGAACCAATATTATCCAAGGCATCTGAATAATAAGGAGCGAATAGATCGTTGAGGTCTTCATAATTTTCCTTTGGCATAAT
>JABDLA010000043.1 GCA_013001965.1 Flavobacteriaceae bacterium
TGTAAGGCTTCTATAACTAAGAATTCGTCATCCTTCAATTCAGAATCATTTATTTCGATATCGCTTCTTTTACTTATAATGGATTCGCTTTCCAAGAGAAAGGCCGAAGGTAAAGCCGCGCGCATCACCTCACCCAGCGTACACATATAGTATTTGGAGATCCAATGCCACAACTGAAGCTGGGATTGAGTAATTATAGGGGTTTCATCCAGAATTTGATGAATATCTTTTGCTTCATAAACCAGGGGTTGTTCGTGATGACAATGATGTACAAGGGCTGTATATATTTTTCGTTTTCCAAAGGGTACAGCAACCCGCATACCTTCCTTGATAAACTCGAATTCGGCCTTTGTGATTCGATAGGTAAACAATTTTTCCAGGGGAATGGGTAATATGACGTCAACGAAGTATTGCATTGGCTCAAAGGTAAATGCTTTCCATAAAAAAACCACCTCAAATTCGGGTGGTTTGTTAACAGCTTCATAATTCAATCAACACGCAGCCAATATTGGGTGGCATACAGAAATGCCACATACCCTCTCACCTGCAAAACATCGGGATCTTCGGTTAATTTAAGTCGGCATCGAAATTTCTTTCCATGTTCAGGATGAAAAATAGTTCCCTTTTTATAATACTTACCGATTTTAATCATATTTTTTATCAGAACCAATCCCAAAACAGGTTGGTTGTACTCATCTCCCTCACACTTTGTACATAAAGCATCTTTGTCCTCATCATTAAATATCTCAACAATCTTTCCGAATACTTTGCCATCTTGTTCATAGATTTCAACAATAGATTTGGCCTTAGCGCCATCTTGTGCATCTATCGTCATCCATTTTCCTAGAATACTTTGAGAAAATAGTGAAGTCGAGATAAAAAATATGGCAAAAAATGTGATGATTTTATGCATCAGATTCAGATTTCTTACGCAATTTATATAAGGATACATTGAGTTCAAAACCCAATAACAAAATATTAGCATTTAACCACAGGTAAAATAAGAGGATAAGCAGGGCACCTATCGATCCGTATAACTCATTGTATTTAGAGAAATTTTCTATGTATAGTCCAAATAGATAAGAGGTGAGTAATATAAGCAAAGTGGTTAATAAAGCACCGATAGAAAAGAACTTTGAATGTCGTCCTTCCTTTGTACCGAAAAAATAAAGGGTTGCGGTACCAACATAGACCATGATGACATAAAACGCGAATTTAGCAAGCACCAGCCCTGTTTGCTCCTGGTCGCTATCTATATATCCAAAATCCCTTAGATTTTGTACCACATATATTTCAAAATAACCAAGCACACCAACCGTTATCACCACCAATAGTGCTAATATGATCGCCACGCCAAAGGCATAAAGATATTGCTTGAAGACATTCCGTGTTAACTGGTCATGATAGGAATGCTCGAAGCCGGAAAATACTGCACTTACACCATTGGCCATTAAGAGGAGCGACAACAAAAAAATGGTTGACAAAAGGCCACCCTTATTATTCTTGCTGATGTTTTCAAAAATATTTTCATTAAAAAATTCTGAGGTCTGCGGTGGCAAAAATGAATCCAGGAATATCAAAAAATCAGTCTGGAAATTATCAAATGGTATATAAGGGATTATAATAATAACGAATAAAAGAAATGGGAATATGGCTGTAAAAAAACTAAAGGCGATCGCACTCGCACGTGTGGTTAAGGCGCCTTGAACAATTCCAATGACATACATCTCCAGAAGATCGTAAATCGAAAGGCCTTCAAAACCAGGCAATTTGATCTGTTTGAGAAAACGAATCAACCAATTGACCACTGGTATTTTATCGAGCTTTTCTTCTATGGGCTGCGACATATTAAACGGCTTTCAAACTTAGGTCCATATTGTAAACTGAGTGTGTTAGTGCGCCTGATGAAATATAGTCGACGCCGCATTCGGCATATTTGCGAACCGTCTTTTCATTAATGCCTCCCGAGGATTCTGTCAGGCATTTGTTTCCTATAAGTTTAACCGCTTTCCGTGTATCTTTATAATTAAAATTATCGATCAGTATTCTGTAAATGCCATCGCTTTTTAAGATCTCCTTGATCTCCTTTAAATTTCGTGCTTCAACTATGATCTTCAGATCTTTGTTATTTTCCTTGAGATAAGATTTCGTCAAATCGATAGCCCTTGTCAATCCGCCTGCAAAGTCGATGTGATTATCCTTTAGCATGATCATGTCGTAAAGCGCAAAGCGATGATTCTCACCACCACCAATCTTAACCGCCCACTTTTCAAGTGCGCGTATTCCAGGTGTTGTTTTCCGGGTATCTAATATATTGGTCCCAGTGCCTTCGAGAAGATCAACAAAACGACGGGTTTTGGTTGCTATCGCACTCATTCGCTGCATGGCATTAAGAACAAGGCGTTCGGCCTTTAAGATGGACTGAGAAGATCCCTCAACATAAAAAACAATATCACCATAATTTACTTTGCTGCCGTCCTCAATGAGGGTTTCAATCGTCATGTCCTTATCGACATATAAAAATACTTTCTTAGCAAATTCAACACCTGCTATAATGCCATCGTCCTTTACCAATAATTTAGCCTTCCCTTTCGCCTCTATAGGGATACAAGCCAGAGAACTGTGATCACCATCACCGACATCTTCACGGATGGCATTGCTAATAATAAGTTCTATTTCAGTATCAAATTGGGCTTTACTAATCATTCATAGATATTTAACGCTAAAATACTAATTGATTTATATATTTAATGGAAATGTTACAAGATTGAATTCAATTCGTCATTAGTTAAACCATGAACATGAATTACGCGGAAAAACTTCATCTTAAAATTTATGATCAAAAACTGTTCAGACTCTTTACTTGGGGAACACGAATTCTGTTAGCATTGGGGTTTATGCCATCTGGGCTGAAAAAGTTACTTGGTGAACGCTTTACCATATTGAGTCTCGAATCACCGGTCGGATTTTTTTTCGAAGCGCTTTACCGCACTGGTTACTATTGGAATTTTCTAGGGTTCATTCAAATTCTTGCTGCCGTTCTTTTATTAATTCCACGAACTGCATTTTTGGGTGCTCTCCTCTTTTTTCCTATCATCATCAATATTTTTATAATTGTTGTGGCCATGGACTTTAAAGGTACTCCTGTGATAGCCGGGTTGATGTTGCTAGCGAATTTGTATTTGTTGTTTTGGGATTATAAAAAGGTGAAAGAAATTGTTTCCGTCATTTTTGAACGCTAATTTTACAGCATGAAAATTAAACTGCTTGCTGTAGGCAAGACCGATCACAAAGCGCTTCAAACCTTAATCGATGACTATCAGAATCGACTAAAACACTATATCAAGTTTGAGCTGATCGTGATGCCTGATATTAAGAATGTAAAGCACCTCAGTGAAAAAGAGCAAAAGACTAAGGAAGGCGAAATGATCTTAAAACAACTAAATGTTTCCGATCGACTGGTCTTACTCGATGAAAATGCGAAACAACTGACCTCTGAAACATTTGCTTCTTATCTTCAAAAACAGATGAATGCAGGCCTTAAAACCTTGGTTTTTGTCATCGGTGGACCATATGGCTTTTCAGAAGCAGTTTATAATAAGGCTGACGACCAGCTTTCTTTGTCTAAAATGACCTTCTCGCATCAAATGGTTCGCTTGTTCATTATTGAACAGTTATACCGCGGATTCACAATTTTAAAAAATGAGCCTTATCACCATCGATAAAGCTTTCCTTCCCGGATTGTTAATATCTCGGTGGTAGTTATTTGACATTCCATTGAAATGAGAACTGTTTTTCTATATATTAAGATGTAACTAACCAAACTTCTCCCAGGAAGTTTATAAAACATATACAATGAAAAACAAAATTTTAGCTGTTATTGGTGGCACGATTGCCTTATTTGGCCTGGGCTATTTAATTTATGTTGTATTAGAATTTCATGCCATGAATGGCCCCGGAACAGAGGCGATTCAAGCCGATTTGAATGTTCCTGCAATTATTACGATGGAAGTTTTGTATGCAGTATTATTGGTTATCATTTATGATCGCTGGGCTCAGATCAAAACATTTTCTACCGGCGCCCAGGCCGGATTTATCATCGGTGCATTTTTAGGTGGCCTTCCGGCTTTAGAACTATTTGCCACAACTTCCGATCTCACCGACATTCCTGGTGTATTGACAGGAGCAGCCACTTTTGCTATTCGTTTTGCATTCGCTGGAGGTATCGTAGGATGGTTTCTCGGAAGAGATTGAAATTCAATTCAAAATGTATTTTAAGGAGCTGTCACAGGCTCCTTTTTTTATGATGTCGTAATCGCTTTTTTGTTCAAATAATTTCGCATCAAATAAAAGGCAACTATAAATAGTATCGGTGCCGTTATAACACCGGGAGTATACTGCGCCTGCATTATAGACCAACCCGTATGAATAACCCCATTAATCAATTCTAAAACGACCCAGAACCATATTAAAAATGCTGCAAATTCATGATCCTTTCTAACAAAAAAAAACCAGCTAAAAATTCCGAAAACGAATAAGCCAATGTTTATTATTACAAAGGCCATATGTCTATCTTCGGAAATTAGTCCGGTGAGCCAGATCGCAGGGGGAAAAACTTCCCAGAGTTGACCAAAGTATTCTTCAAGGGAATGCGCCGCCTGGACCAGGACGAGAACTAAATACCATGAGGCAATAGAAAGCTTCATTAAGTTAGAATTATCATTCTGAGAACCCTAATTTACATATTAATGTGATTTAAATATTCCCTTTCTCCTTTTAAGTTGTTTTTCAAGATCTTTTATCGCGTTTTTTACGGCATCTTCATAGTTGTCTTCATTAGAAATTGCAAAAATTCTCGGTCCGGGAGCACTTAATTCTATTTTACAAATCTTACCTTTTTCCTTGTCTTTATGCTCTATTTCAAAATGCACTTCTGCACTTATTACCCATTCATACTTCTTAGCTAGCTTTTGCAGTTTCTTAGTCACATATGCATTCAATGACTCACTTGTCGCCATATGAACGTATTGAATATTTATTGTCATACTGTTCTATTTATTATTGTTTACTATTATAAATTTAAACCTGATTTTGAAGATATCAGATGACATATGTCATAATTCATTTAATATAATTGAGCCTTATTCAAGAAGTTCAAGACGTTTTTTTTCATAAGTTCATGTCCTGAACTATTGGGATGTACGCCATCTGCTAACATATGATCTGAGGTTATTTGTTCTGAGAAGTCTATATATAATCCATTTTCTAATTTGCAGTAATTAATAAGCGATGTTCGAAAAGTTCGGATACATTCCGAATAATTTTCACCTATGATATTCAATTCAGTTAAATTTACTGAAGGCGTAATAATTCCAATAATTGCCTCAGCTTTATAAAATCTACACATTCTTGAAATGGCATGAATATTTGCCAGGATGAGCTCATCATTGAGTCCAAACCACAGATCATTGGTTCCACCAAGTATAATCACATGCGTTGGTTTCTCCTTTAACAGCAACTGTTCGCATCGCGAAAGCATGCCTGCAGTAGTATCACCACTTATGCCGGCATTCACAATATCGATCTTGAGTTCATTCTTGATGAGATCGGTCCATCGTGATGCCTGCTTTATTTCATAGCCTTCTGTTAAACTATCACCTAAGCATACTATTTTCATACAATAAATTTACTCAAAAATGACTGTGTCTTTCAATTCGAACCAGGATTTATAAAATTCCTGATGGATTTTTTCAATGCTATTGCGCTTTACTTTCAGTGTAGGCGTTGTTAAACCGTTCGCAACCGTCCAGTCCTCTTTCATCACAACAACTTTTTCAAGTTTTTCATGTTTTTCGAGTTCGGGGTTGATCTGTTCCAATGCCACTTTCAGACTTGATTTTAAAGCATCCTTTGAACTGGACTTTCCTAATTCTGATAAGGTAACTAAGGCAATTGGCTGCGGAATTCCCGTTCCAACGATACAAATTTGTTCGATGTTCTTATTTTTTGACAACAGCAATTCAATATGGGAGGGTGAGATGTACTTCCCTTTATCGGTTTTGAATTGATCTTTGACACGCCCCGTAATGGTAAGATATCCATCATGATCAAATTCACCGATATCGCCGGTTTTTAAAAATCCGTCATCATCAAAAACAGCAGCCGTCATCTCAGCGGATTTATAATAGCCTTTCATCAGGCAATTATTTTTAATACATATTTCACCTTCTGATGAAAGTTTAGCCTCGACATTAAATAAGGTCTTGCCAACCGTTCCTATTTTGTTGGCATCAGGTGTGTTAAAATGGGACACGCAGCAATCTTCGGTCATACCATAGCCCTGGTAAATGGTAATTCCTATTGTCTCATACCATCGGATGATACTCGACGCTAAAGGTGCGGCCGCTGAACAAATAAAAATCGCGTCTCTTAACCCTAATTTCTTCTTTAGTTTATTCTTGATAATGGTATTAAGGAAAGGTATTTTTAAAAGGAGGTTTAATTTAGCCGAAGGAATTGACTCCAGTATCTTCTCTTGGAATTTTGTCCATATTCGTGGAACCGCAAAGAAAATATGTGGCTGGGTGGCTTCAAGGTCTGATGCGAAAGTTTCCAAGGATTCAGCGAAGGAGATCTCAGCCCCAAGTATCAAACCTGCATTGGCTATTAATCGTTCAGCAACATGAGCAAGCGGCAAATATGAAAACAGTCTTAAGTTGACCGGAAGATCGAATAGATTGATCAGGGTTTCTGTGCTTTCCATAAAATTACCAACCGTATGCATGACGCCTTTAGGATTACCCGTAGTCCCTGATGTGTAAATGATGGTGATTAATTCTTCCGTTTTTTGCGTATAAATATTGGTAAAGGGCTTATATTTTGAAACGATATCTTCCCAAAGTTCGCCATCATTTTCCTCGTAAAGGCCAACACTTATTTTAGGAATGTTAGGAATACCGGGGCGCTGTGAAGCGTAATCGTCCAGTTTTCCAATGATTATAGCCTTAGATTCACTATGCTCGATGATCTGGCTTATCGATCGGTCATTAAGTGTTGGATAAATAGGAATAGAAATATGTCCAGCCATCATAATGGCCAGATCAGCCATATTCCAATGGGCGCAATTCTTAGACAATAATGCTATATGACTCCGTTCAGGCAAGTTTAAATCATTCAGATACGATGCAATTCTTCGGACCTGTTGTCCGGCTTCTTCAAAACTAAAATCTGTAAAGACGCCATTGATTGGTTGCTTTAAGAACACTTTAGATGGTGTCGTATTTTCCCAATGTAAAAATGCTTCGAGTGGAGAATTGAATGTGGCCATAATAGTGTTAGCTAATTTAAAATAAATGCGTTTATAGTCAAATTATAGTGGTATCCAAAGCACCATCAATATTTGAAGAATGAAAAAAACAACTAATGGAATAATCAAATATCCCATCACATCCCTTGCCTGTAATTTTATTCCCGAAGCCATGATCGGCATGACCAATAATAAATAAAAGGGTTGCATCAAATTTGAAAGACTCTCTCCATAAGCAATGGATAAGGATGCCCTGGCGATCATAGATTCAACTTCAGCTTCGGGCAAACCGGCCCCTATCGCCTTGACGGCTTCAATGATACTCGGTCCAATAACCGCAAATTCTCCACCTGCTGATGGAATGGCGAAATTCACAAACCCGCCCGCCATATAAGCATAAAACGGATACGATTCAACGGTAGCAAATGATGCCAGTATCTGAGCCAGCTTCTCCCCTAATCCAGTATACAGCATAATGCCCATGATGCCAGCGTAAAATGGATACTGAAACAAAATACCCGATACATTGCTGCTCGATCGTTTCATCGCGATCACATAACGCATCGGTGTCTTATGAAGAAACAGACCGATCATTAAAAAAATGAAGATCATGATATTGAAATTCAGATCCAGTCCCTTTGTAATGAAGTGATAGATGATATAAGCCATCCCCATTGTGGCGATGATATATTGAAGCACGATGCTGTTATTTAAAATATCAGACCAGGACTTAAACGGCAGTTTCAAACTCGCGGCTTCCTCCTTAATGGTATTGGATTTTTCGAATTGTTGATTATCCATAAGGTCATTTATTTCCTTGATATCTCCTTTTTTCGGAATCAACAGATACATGAGCAAAGGTGCCCCTATTACCAGTAAAATTATCATGCTAAGATTAAGCATGGACCCCAAAGTATAAGAGGTAGGGATCATCGTATTTAGTACTCCTGCTTCAATTAAATAGTTCTTTTCGGTATTAAGAAGTAATGGTATGGAACTTGAAAGGCCCAGAACCCAGCTGTTCATAGATAAATAAACACAGGCCACTAAAAAAGGATAATTAACTCCTTTTACGCGCATGGCCAATTCGCGGGCAAGCACGCATGTGATCACGATCCAGCCAAAACTCACTAAACATAGGAGCATTCCAATCATTACAACCAGAAAATATACTTGTCCGGGCGTATTAATATAACGCGTAAGCCAATCGATACCTTTTTTGATAACTGGTGATAAGGCAATGCTAAATCCGGTAATGATAATGAGGACGATCTGCATGCCAAATTCCAATAAATCAAAAAATCCTTCATACCAGGATTCAACAATTTTTAAGGGGGTTGCATCCAACCAGAAAAAAGCGCCAAGGACAGCTATAATGGTTAAGACCAATGCAAAGACAAAGGCATCCGGCATAAATTTTAAAAACAGATGCGTAAATTTCTCTCCCAGTCTTGTGAGCATATTGATCTTTTAATTTTGGATTGGTCAAATTGAGTTAAACGAATTTAGTTTATTTTTTTGATTGCATCAATATAACCCTATTTTTGACGACCTAATAGAATTTCAAAAACATGAAACTCGTATTTGCCACCAATAACACAAACAAACTTCAGGAAGTCCAGGCCTTAATGCCATCCCATATCGAATTATTGAGCCTCGATGATATTGGTTGTCTAGAGGACGTCCCCGAAAATCAATTAACGATAACGGGAAATGCCATCCAAAAGGCGACTTATATTAAGGACCGATACGGCTATGATTGTTTTGCTGATGATACCGGTTTGGAGGTGAATGCCCTGAACGGTGAACCCGGCGTATTTACAGCGCGCTATGCCGGACCTCAGCGCAATGCCGATGATAATATCGATAAACTTTTATATGAACTTGAATATAAAAACGACCGATCGGCTCAATTTAAAACGGCAATCGCCTTGATTTCGAATGATGAATTAAACACCTTTGAAGGCATTTGCAAAGGAAAAATAACGAAAGTCCGAAGGGGTCAGAAAGGATTTGGCTATGATCCTGTTTTTAAGCCCAATGGCTATGATCAAACCTTTGCCGAAATGGAACTTGAACTCAAAAACAAAATAGGGCATCGTGGCAAAGCTATTCAACTGCTTATTAAGCATCTGGCGTCCATCAAATAATAAAACCCTATATTTGCGGCCTCAACAACGCAAAAGCTTTGTTGAGCAAGATAATTCCTCAGGGTGAGGATGTGTTATAAGAAGTTTAGGTTTAAGTATGTCGATTCGCTTCTGATGTAACACTGCATAACATAATCGAATACTTAAATTTAGAATGAACGCATTCCAAAACCTTGGACTTGAAGATCCAATTCTTCAAGCCATAAACGATCTGGGATTTGAAACTCCCAGTGAAGTACAAGAAAAATCAATCCCAATATTATTAGAACAAGAGCAGGATCTCGTTGCTTTAGCACAAACCGGTACCGGGAAGACCGCAGCATTTGGTTTTCCTATGCTGCAAAAAATTAATGTTGACAGCCGTACGACTCAAGGCTTAATCCTTTCGCCTACACGCGAACTTTGTCTGCAGATCACGAACGAAATGAAACTTTATGGCAAATACTATAAAGGATTAAACGTGACGGCAATATACGGTGGGGCCAGTATCACCGATCAGGCTAAACAAGTAAAGAAAGGGGCACAAATTATAGTCGCCACGCCTGGTCGCATGAAAGATATGATAAGCCGACGCCTGGTGGATATCTCAAAAATCGAATATGCCGTATTGGATGAAGCCGATGAAATGCTCAATATGGGATTCTATGAAGACATCACCGACATTTTATCGCATACACCAGATGATAAAAGTACCTGGCTGTTCTCTGCAACCATGCCTAAGGAGGTTTCAATCATTGCCAAAAAATTTATGCATTCCCCGGTTGAAATTGTGGTAGGGACTAAAAATCAAGGTGCTACAAACGTCAGTCATGAATATTATTTGGTGAATTCAAGAGATCGCTATGCTGCATTAAAACGGTTAGCTGATGCCAACCCCGATATCTTTTCGGTCATATTTTGCAGAACCAAACGCGATACCCAAAAAGTAGCTGAAAAATTAATCGATGATGGCTATAGTGCCGGTGCATTACATGGTGATTTGAGTCAGAACCAGCGTGACCTGGTGATGAAGTCCTTCCGAAATAAGCAAATTCAGATGTTGGTCGCTACTGATGTGGCCGCACGTGGAATTGACGTGGACGATATCACCCATGTGATCAATTATCAATTGCCTGATGAAATAGAAACCTATACGCATCGTTCAGGTCGAACAGGTCGTGCCGGCAAAACGGGGGTTTCCATGGTTATCGTTTCTAAAAGTGAACTGCGTAAAATCAAAAGTATAGAACGCATCATTAAGAAGCAATTTGAACAAAAGGATATTCCGGGCGGTATGGAAATTTGCCAGGTCCAGCTCATGTCACTGGCCAACAAGGTTCATGATACTGAGATCAATCATGAGATCGATCCCTATTTAAATGATATCAATGCACTGTTTGAAGATAATTCGAAAGACGATTTGATCAAAAAATTCTTCTCGGTTGAGTTTACACGCTTTTTTAATTATTATCAGAAATCAAAAGATCTTAATGTTGAAGCACAGCATAGCAGCAGCCGTGATGGTGATAACAGCTCAAAATCGACCCGATATTTCATCAATGTTGGTCGTAAGGATGGCTTCGATTGGATGAAATTAAAGGATTTTTTAAGGGAGGTGCTTCAAGTTGGGCAGGATGATGTCTTTAAAGTTGATGTCAAAGACAGTTTTTCATTTTTCAATACCGAAGTTGAACATACTACGAAAGTACTGGAGTTTTTTACCGACTTTAAACAGAACGGTCGTTTTATCAACGTTGAAATTACCGAGGATAAAGGGCGCAGCCAAAACCGAGGTCGTGGCGGTCGCCGACGTGATGATAAACGCGGTAGAAGCCGAAGAGACCGTCGATCTGGTGAATTTAATGGCCAAAGTAGAGGCCGATCAGGCTCAAGGCGTGGTTTAAAAGAAAATAGATCGGAAAAACCAGTTGGTTCGAGGTCCAGAAGATCAAATTCAGGGCAAAAATCAGCCAATTCAGTCTCATCGCGACCCAGGAGATCACGAAGAAAATAGCGATCCTTGTTAATATTAAGTCAAATTTGCATAGATTTAGGTAATTATACGTTTTGTTTAGTAATTTTATACCCTAATTGACATCAATGAAAAAATTGCTCCTTCTTGCATCTATCTGTTTTGTGACCACATTTTGTGTGGCACAGGATGATACGACTGTAAAAGGGATTGTGATTCGCGCAGGAACAGATACAACTCTTGAAAATGTCAATATTGTCAATCTCAACCAGGTTTTAGGTACTGCCACGAATGTAAATGGTGAGTTCGAAATTCGCGCTAAAGCCAATGATACCTTGCATTTTTCATATCTGGGTTATAAATCGATTCGAGTTAGAGTAACAAATGACTGGATCAATTTTGCCGAGCCTACCACTATTGAAATGACCGAACTTGCCCTGGCTTTGGAAGAAGTTATAGTAAATCAATTAAAACTTACCGGATATCTGGAAGTTGACATCAAACAGGTGCCTTTAAACCAAAATGTTCGTTATAGTATTTCCGGACTACCCACAACTGGATATGAAGGCGGAACGCGCTCACCAGGAGCTGTAACCAAAGTGCTTGGTGCTTTGTTTAATCCAGCCGATTTTCTGCATAAAATGTTTGGAAAGAAACCCAATGAGTTGCGTAAACTACGGAAAATGAAAAAAGATGATGAGATTCGAAACATTTTGTCCTCGAGATTTGACCGTGAAATGCTCACCGCACTGCTACAAGTCGACAAAGTCGATCTCGAACTTATTATCAGCGAATGTAACTATTCAAAGGAATTTATTCGCACAGCGAATGATCTTCAAATTCTTGATGCCATAAGTGAGTGTTATGAAGAATATAAAGTGCTGAGCCGAAATAAAAGCAGGCTCTGATCTATTGCCTTGAATGCAAGGCCATCCTGTTACCTTCCGTATCGATAAAAATTCCCATATAACCCACTTCGGGTGATATTTGCGTTTTTGGTTTAACGACCTTCCCTCCTGCTGCTTCTACACGTCCCATCTCATTGTTCAAATCTTCAGATGAAAAGTAGACCAAAACCCCTTTAGTCTCACTTGGCTCATAAGCCGCATTCTGTATTAAGGAGCCTGATGCTCCACCTTTTCCTTCGGCATAAGGAAACCATCCCATTTGTACACCACCAAAGTCCTGTACCTGGATATCGATATTAAATACAGCATTATAAAATGCCTTGGCCCGATCCATATTGGTCACGGGAACTTCGAACCATCCTACCATATTATGTTCCATAATAATTAATTTTCTAATACGCGTTTTAATTCACTAAGGCCTTCATCAAAATCTTTTCCAACCGCCTTTTCAAAGTTCCAGAACAACATCATAATGTTAAACGGAATTGGATTTTTTCCTGCAAACCCCCAGCTAACTTCAGTAGTTCCGGAATCAATTTCTTTCAAATTGAAATACCCATCCGACTGGGATTTCCAGGGTTTTAAAAAGCGAAGCGCGGTCACGATACGCTCGTTTTCTACCAAGTGCTTTAATTCCTGTTCACCCATACCAACCTCTTTATTCCCTTCCCATTTTGCAACGAATCCAATTTCGCCATCTGTACCTTCATAAGACTGTTTCATATTCGGGTCTTTGTTCTTCCAGGGAGACCAATGATCTTGATTTTTAACGTACCTTAAATAATCATACACCTGAGGTCGTGCTTTGTTAATTACGATCGATCGACTCACATCATACGTTTTGGGAGCAATGATGGCAAGAATAATTATGACCGCAATAATACCGAGTAAAATGTACAAAAATATCATATGCTTAGTTTTAGTGTTAATCGGGTTTGAACGGTGAGCCTTTACCGTTTTCAAGATATAGTTTTAGACTCAGTAAATACTTGGCCCAGCTTAAATTGCAATGCGCAAAGAAATCAGAATGTGTAGGCCATTTATCATGGCTAAATCTTAAAACGATCTTGCCTTCAATCAAATCAAGATCAAAAGTGATAATCGTGCCGATCCAATCTGGTTCGGCTTGTACACATTCCCAACGCACCATTTTATTGGGTTCCAATTCAATAACTTTCATCTGAATAAAATAGCGCTCTCCAAATCTAAAATCGATGGTTTCATTAAGTTCCGATACACCTGTTGTTTGCACTGTCCACCATTGCCTTAAACCCTCTATGGTGGCAATAGATTTATATACGTATTGAATATCGGTATCAAAATGAATAAGATGTTTAATCGTATACATTTAAGCCGGTTTATGCTCACTTGAAACCATCCACTGAATCCCAAATTTATCTCTAATAATACCAAATTTACCACCCCAGAAAGCATCTTCAAATGGCATAAGTGATTGGCCGCCTTCAAGCAGGCTGTTATAAATTGATGCGGCTTCATTTTCGGCCGCATTAATGCTCAAGCTAATATTGGTGCCCACTTTTAATTCATCGCCATTGAGTGTATCGGAGGCCATTAACGTACAATCGCTAAATTCCAATGTGCAATGCATGACCAGGTCTTTCGCAAAATCAGGAACCGGAAACGCGTCTCCTGGTGCTTCATGAAACCGCATATAGGTCGTAAATTCGCCATCGAATATATCTTTATAAAAATTCATGGCATCTTCGCAATTCCCGTTAAAGGTGATATAAGAATTTAGTCTCATGATAAAAAATTGGTTGAGTCCAATAAAAATACGAAATTAATTATGGGCATAATAATGCTCTAATACTGAGTTGATACTTTTGATCGTCTTTTTACTCCAATCGATGCGTTTCTCCAATTGCTCCTCTTCTGTCAATTGCCATGCTATTTCTGATTTTCTCAATTTAGAGGTCAGATGCTGTAATATGATAGCCGCGGAAACCGAAATATTCAAGCTTTCGGTAAAGCCATACATCGGTATATTAAGGTGACTATCGGCCCGATCAAAAATAACCTCAGAAAGGCCTTCAGTTTCTCGTCCTAAAAAAATACAAGCAGGTTCTGAAATATCAAAGTCTTCCAATTTATGTTCTGTTTCATGTGGCGTAGTTGCAATGATGCGGTATCCTTTATTTCTAAGATTGTCAATACAGGTGTCGGCTGATGGATAGTGATAAAGATCAACCCATTTCTGAGCGCCCAGAGCAATTTCACGATCGATCTGAAGATCATTTTCGGCCTCAATAATATGGACCTCCTGAATGCCAAATATATCGCAGCTTCTTAAAACGGCACTTGTATTGTGTTTTTGATAAACGTCCTCAATAGCAACCGTCAGGTGTTTTGTTCGTTGTGATACTACCTCCAGGAACCGTTGTTGCCGCCGATTGGTCAAATACGATTCCAAATGCTCCAGAAGTTTTAAATCTACCATTTCGATTATATGAGTTTTCAAGTTATAAAAAAGGAATGAAAAAAGGAGCTTGTCATATATTTTCAGAATACCTATTTTTAGGATATGAAACATATCGTTGTTTTAACTGGAGCGGGTATGAGTGCCGAAAGCGGCCTGAAAACTTTCAGGGATGCTGATGGATTATGGGAAGGCCATGATGTTCAGCAAGTCGCTTCTCCGGAAGGATTTCGAGCCAACCCTGAACTGGTTTTGGATTTTTACAATCAGAGGCGCCGGCAATTATTAAAGGTCGAACCAAATTCGGCACATTATGATTTGGCTTCACTTGAGACCAATTATGAAGTGAGCATCGTTACACAAAATGTAGACGACCTACATGAACGTGCAGGAAGTTCTAAAGTTCTTCATCTTCATGGTGAACTCTTGAAAGTACGAAGTATGTATGACGAATTTGATGTCATGGATTGGCATAAGGATCTTATATTAGGTGATCTCTGCGAAAAAGGGTATCAGTTACGGCCACATATTGTATGGTTTGGTGAGGCAGTACCGCTAATTCCTAAGGCCATTTCCGTATGTGAAACTGCCGATATTCTCCTAATTATCGGTACCTCCCTTCAGGTCTATCCAGCAGCTAGCCTGATGCATTATGTAAGGCAGGAAACGAAGATCTATTATATCGATCCTAAACCGGCCATCCAGAGCAATTCACAAGTCACTGTAATTTCTGAGAGAGCAACTTCTGGAGTTTCCAGAGCCATCGAGCTTTTAAAAAAATTTAAATAGAATATCAAATACACTTATCTTACCAAACTAAAATGCCCCCTAAAGGTGCGTTTTGTTCCATCAATACTTTCAAGCTGAGCAACAAACCAATAATCTGAAGCTCTTAATTTGGAGCCATTGAAGGTCCCATTCCAGCCATCGGTCCACGGAAATAAATGCTTGATAAGCTTTCCATAACGATCGTAAATATAAATGCTCGAATTACTGGTGAAATCGTTATTCCACCCTTTGAGGTTCCAGGTATCATGGTGGCCATCATTATTCGGACTAAAGAATTTGGGGAAGCCAAGGACAAATACTTCGATCTGGCTAATGCCACATCCGTTTTTGTCTCTTATAAAAAGCTGGTGAGTCCCTGCTGTTACAGGACTAAAATGTGGATCATCACGGTATGGCCCATTAATATCATTTAGGGCATATTCATAATCACCTGGCCCCAAATCAGTAGCGTCTATCGTTATGCTGTTATTATCCGAAAAATCCGTAACCATAATATCTTCTTCAGAAATTGAGGCTGTGTCAGATTCATAAACCTCGACCATTTTCGGAATTGAAGTACAATTTACATCCGAAGTCGCAGTAACAAAATAAAATCCGCCTGAAGATACACTCACCGATGGTTGGTCACTAATTATCAGGCCATCTTCATCAGTCCATTCATAGGAATAATCACCATTAGCATTGTAGGTTTCCAGCGTCATGGGTGGACCATTGCTACAGTAGATGGCAAAATCATCAACTTCAAATTCAGGACGTGGTAATACCGACAATAAAACATGTGGACCAATCCCATAACAGTCACCATTATCGGTACTTTCTACCCTTGCGTAAATGGTTTGCATAAATGGTATTTCATTCGTATAACTATTTATTGAAATAATGACATTTTGTTCTAATTGAGCATCTTGTAATGTTGCATAATAATTCACAGCTAGATTCTGTCCCGTTGGAAATTGGTCAAGCAAAGTACTCGAAGCTTCAGTAAGATCAAAAGTTCCAATGCCATCATAAACGTTATCATCATCACATTGGTCCAGTGACAGCAGGAAGTCGGCCGGAAATGAAGTGGTTGAAACTTCTAAATTCAATTGAACGATGTCATAACAGCCAAAACTATTATCAGCACGAATAAAAACAGCATTAGATATCGAATTATTAAAAGGCACAGGGTCTTGTGGATTGCTGTAACTGCTTGCATCAGATATGCTCAGAAAATAGGTGAAGTCCAATTCGTTAAAGGTGTCCGGAGCCACAAGTGCATTGGCTTCGGTCAAATTAAAATCTGTAAAACCATCGGTATTACCATCTTCGTCACAATTTTTTAAGGTCAAATCTGATATAAGTTCCGGAACTTCGTAAACGGTTGCAACAACCTCATGCCGCAAACCTTCAGTGCATCCATTAATTGAAGCCAAAGCAAAATAGGAAGTCGTTGCGGTGATTGCAGGCGTAGTAAATGTATCGCCACTTGAGATCGGAATTGGATTCATTAGGGAATCGAACCAGAGTACGGTACCTTCGGAAGCAAATGCCGTTAAATTTAAACTTCCGGGACCACATCGATTCGCACTAAACGTATTGGTAATCTCGGGAATTGTAATTTTTGAACTGGCTGAAACTTCAGTCAGATCAGGATCGCCCGGCATGCCACCAAATTCAACAACAAATCCTTGAGGATGATATGGACTGGTAGGATCTAATTCACCTGTGTCGGGAAGATCATTCCACGACCCATCGATCCCAATTCCGGGTGAAGTCACATGCGCATAATCTTCGCCACCACAGCAATTATTTGGTTCCCCATCATTCCAATTAGCGTAATTGGGAGTGGTACCATCCCAAAGGCCATTCCAGAAGATCGTACCCGCTTCAGGACCACTTACCCATTTCCATACGCCTTCTGTTTCTTCGTCGGTACCACCAATCCAGCCTGTCCCGGAAACCTGCTCACCTGTAAGCTGTGCTTCTTCCGGCGTAGTCACAGTGGCTAAATAGCCTTGAATTCCTAAATAGGTATAGGTTTGTGCCGCGACGAGAGCATCAGACCATGTAATACCAGGTTGATAAACATATAAATAATGGTGCCCGGTGGTTGGTAAATACGATCCTGCTCCGAAAGAAAACGAAAAGAAACGCTCTCCGCTTGCCTCGGTAGTATAGGTTGAAAAGACCACATCGTATACAGCGGCAATGAGGTCGGTGTAACTCACATTGGTGCCTCCAACGCCGCTCAGAGTCAGTTTGCCTTCGCTCACATTCCAGGTATCTATGATGTTAGGATGATTTCCCGTTAGATTTAAGGCTTCAAGCCCAATTTCATAACCCGTGGAAATTTGAATATGAAGCGCTTCGGTATCGGTATTAATGGAATCGGTGATATCGAAATTGGTGACTATGGGGATATCGTTTAACGGACAATAGAATTGATCGCCCTCGGCAGTTATGCTTGGAAGCGAATTGTTCTGCCCTATTGCAAGATTGCAAATGATTATGCAAAAAAATATGATGCCTCGATTAATAATCCCTTTCAATGTACTGACTGTAGTTCTATGAACTCGTAAATTTATGGAATAAATTCTAAAGCAATGAACCTCCTTAGGACCATCTGTCTAACACTCAGTCACCTTCACTCAAATGGAAAATTTCATTCACAGGCTTATTAAACACAGCTGACAATTTCAAGGCCAATACCGTAGATGGCACATAGCGATTGGCTTCTATGGAATTTATAGTTTGCCTGGATACACCTATTTTCTTGGCAAGATCATCCTGAGTGATATTTAAAATAGCCCGCTCTATTTTTATTCTGTTCTCCATTATCTATAGCGTTTGAGGACATGATAAAACATGATTTGAATAAGCAGCATGAATGACAGAACCTGAAAATCGCCGAGATCCTTTAAGACCTCTCCTTCCGGTTTCAGGGCATTTGATAAACCATAATCGATATAAGGCATAACCAGGGTATAAACAACACCTATAAGAAAAGCTATGGCATAAGACTGGGCTCTTAACAATGTGGTTAATTCATCCTCCTCTTTGTCTCGAGCCAGGGAAGCCAACAGTAATCCAACGACCAGGCCTTTTCTCGCGATTTCCCTAAGAATATCTTTTTGTTCAGGAAACCATAGTCGGATTAACATTAAAATAAATGAGGCTACAAAAATTGAAATTCCGATATATTTAAAACTATTCGGTAATCTAAAATTCAGAATTTTACTCATTCGTTTTCTCTCGCAGTCCAAGATCTTTTCTGTTTTCATAATTGACAAGTATATTTTATATAATGACTAATATATTTTACTATTTGACAAATATACTTTACATTTTATTAAAAAACAAACTTTCTATTTATTTTTTTCCTCTATCCATTTACTCATGAACTTTGTGCTATGCAAACTTTGATGCAGCAGCATGGCGCCCATAAAATTTTGTGATCGGTGTTTTGTCAATGCATTTTTAATTTCAGAAATTTTATTGCCAAGATTTTGCTCATGCTCCGTTCTGGAAAACCGATCATTGATCAGTTGAAAACCATTACGCTGTTTATCGCTCCATTCTGCTTCATTAGTATATAATTGGATTGCTTTTTCAGCGAATTGACCGGGATCGTCTTCCACATACCCATTGGGTTCATGCGTACCAAATAAGCCCTCCGCCCCTACCGAAGTTGTAACACAAGGCGTTCCGTTGCACATGGCTTCAACAAGTTTTCCTTTGAGTCCGGCACCAAAACGCAAGGGTGCCAAACAAACTTTAGCCTGCTTCATAACTTCATTGGCGTCTTCAACCGTTCCCTTCAGAATAAATCCATTGGATTCATTATGAAACTGATGCATTTTTTGCGGCATGTACGAACCATAAATATGTAATTCGGCTTCAGGTAATTTTGATCGAATTAATGGCCATATGACCTCCTTAAGTTGTAAAACCGCATGATAGTTAGGTGCATGTAAAAAATTACCTATACTTATAAAATACCGACGCTGACTAAAAGCCGGAAGCATATTTTGAGTAGTGGCTGAAATAGCTTCCATCGCAAACGGGAAATAATGTAGCAATGCTGTATTTACATTGAATTCTGATTGGAGTAATTCCATTTCATAGTCTGAGATGATCAGGCTGAGATCACTTCTGAAAATACTGGCGATCTCTCGTTTTGCGGTATCATTAAAATAATAGGACCTGTCAAAAGCACGGCCCTCCATGACTGCCATTTCCCTTGCCTTTCGGAGTCCATGAAGATCTTCGGTATTTAAAACCCGCATTGCATTCGGGCAATTTTCCGAAACGCGCCAACCAAATTGTTCTTCGGTCATAAATCGATCGAATATGACCATTTCAGGTGTTAGGGAGGTGATGAAATCATCAAAACTTGAATCATTCAGTTTAATCTCCAGCTGGTCGATCCCTAACTGAGAAAGGTCAACAGCACGCTCCGACTTTTGGCTTGCACTGGCAAATGTGATTTGATAGTTATGTGATTGAAGTGCCGCTATTAATTGCATCATATGAGATCCGGCTGCTGAACTTTTTGGTTCCGGCCAAACTGATCCAATTATAAGGGTCTTAATCATAGGTATTATTGAGGACGTTCCTCCAGCTGATATTTTATTCGCGCATTTTCGGCCCAGTCTACAACCGCCTGAATCTGCTCATCGGATAAATTGGCTTCACCATGTGTCCAGGTATACGATGGTAATGGCATTTCTTTTTTCTTGACCATTTCGATCAATTCCTCAAGCTTATGATCTTTTTTCTTTGCTGAATACTCAGACCATTTGGAAGCATCAAAATGTCCTTTGCCATGTTTAATATGATCGGCCAACCAATAATTTACAGGTGTTATATTGTTATACCAGGGATATCGTGTATGGCTACTATGGCAATCGAAGCAGCTTTCTTTCAGAACCAATTTGACTTGTTCAGGAGGCGCAGTTTCTTCAAAAAATGTTGTCACTGATGCGATTTCTCCGTCATTCTTATCAGGTCCGAAAAACTGAGCAATCACAATAACTACAAGCAAAAAGAGCCCTATTTTTTTTAAAATTTTCATCCTTGATTTAATTATTATTTTTACTGTTTAAATGTAAGGAAAATTATTCATGACCATTACTGACCTTCACAAGGAATTAACTTATGTCAATCATTCTCGAGAAAACCGAAGGAAGTATGCGCAGCTTGTCATCAATAATTCAAATTTGTTACCACAGGTCCTGGATATTCTTTTCGAAGTGAATAGCAAAATCTCACCAAGAGCCGGTTGGCTATTAGAATTCGTGGCTCGTGAGGATCTCAATGCCATTCTTCCATATCTCGACCGCTTTACTGAAGAGATGTCTAAGGTTCATAAAGACTCGGCGGTTCGGCCTGTAGCTAAGATCTGTGAATATCTGGTGGAAGCCTATTACAGTAAAAGCGAGAATCAAACCAAGCAAAAATTATTGCCGGTACATAAGGAGCGTATTATTGAAATATCATTCGATTACCTCATAACAGATCAGAAAATTGCACCGAAAGCATATAGTATGAATACGCTCTATTTACTCGGTAAGGATTATGACTGGATACATCCTGAATTGGTGACGATTCTTGAACAAGACTATCATGAGGGAAGTGCCGGTTTTAAAGCAAGGGCTCGTCAGCTTTTAAAAAAAATAAAAAAGAGCTGACTTCGCTATACATTAGCTGTTCAAATAGTTATCTTTGAAGCTTCTTAAAAGGAATAATTTATGTCGCTATCTCATCTTAATGCCATTTCACCAATCGATGGACGTTACAGAAGTAAAGTAAAAGAATTAGCAGCTTATTTTTCGGAAGAAGCCCTCATAAAATATCGTGTTTTAGTTGAGATCGAATACTTCATTTCTTTATGTGAGCTTCCGTTACCGCAACTCAATGAGGTGGACCGTAAATTATTTGAGGATTTACAAAAAATCTATTCTGATTTTTCTTCAGAAGATGCCATTGCCATCAAGAAGATTGAAGATACTACCAATCATGATGTTAAGGCCGTCGAATATTTCATCAAGGAGAAATTCGATGTACTAGGGCTTACAAAATACAAGGAATTCATTCATTTCGGACTAACATCACAGGACATCAATAACACAGCAATTCCGTTGAGTATAAAGGAAGCGATGAATACTGTTTATGTTACAGAGTATTTCAAGGTCCTTGAAAAATTGATCCAATTGTCCGCCGAGTGGAAAGATGTTCCGATGTTGGCCAGAACCCATGGCCAGCCTGCATCGCCCACCCGACTTGGTAAAGAGATCGATGTCTTTGTAGTACGACTCAAAGAACAATTCAATTTATTGAATGACATTCCAAGTGCCGCGAAATTTGGTGGTGCCACGGGAAATTTCAACGCTCATAAAATTGCCTATCCTGATATCGATTGGAAAGCCTTTGGCAGTTCATTTGTTCAGGAGAAACTTGGGCTTCAGCATTCCTTCCCGACGACCCAAATTGAGCACTATGACCATATGGCTGCCTTATTTGATTGTTTAAAACGCATCAATACAATTCTTATAGACCTGAACCGGGATATGTGGTCTTATGTGTCTATGGATTATTTCAAACAAAAAATTAAAGAAGGTGAAATTGGAAGTTCAGCAATGCCGCATAAAGTGAACCCTATTGACTTCGAAAACAGTGAAGGCAACTTAGGCATGGCCAATGCCATGTTTACCCATTTGGCTGGAAAATTACCGATTTCACGTTTACAACGCGATCTCACAGACAGTACCGTTTTAAGAAATGTTGGTGTGCCCTTCGGCCATACTTTGATCGGGTTTAAATCAACTTTAAAAGGCTTAGGCAAATTATTACTGAACAGATCTAAATTTGAATCAGATCTTGAACAAAACTGGGCCGTTGTTGCCGAAGCCATTCAAACCATTTTAAGACGCGAGGGTTATCCTAGTCCTTATGAGGCCTTGAAAGGCCTTACACGGACCAATGAAACCATAACAAAGGAGTCTATAGGTGACTTTATTGACAGCTTAGACGTTAGCGATGACATAAAAACCGAGTTGAAGGCTATTTCACCATCAAACTATACAGGTATATGATCAAAGATCATACATCATTGCTTGCTTCGGCAGGGCTAGTCCTGTTTTTCTTTATTGCTGGATTGCTGGATATATTGGATAATCCAGTGATTAAGATCTTAATGATCGCGGGCTTTGTTGTAATCGTTATCAATATTATCCTAACGAAATCACGTGATGATGATGAACAAAAAAACCTGCCGGATTAAGCAGGTTTATAAATTGTTTATTTTTTTTATTATTGAAAGAATTCCATAAAGTCTTTTACTCCGTTTTCATCGGTTTCCATCTGACTCACCACATCACCCAACTTTAATATTTTTGATGGATCCATATTATCTCCAAGAACGCGTATAATGGCAAATCCTCTTTCATTCGCACTACCGAAAATGATGAGTTCATCAATTCTGGTGTCCGTTCCAATATACTTCACAACAAATTTCCCGTCCCTGCTATTTCCTCCTCTTATGAGTTCCTGGTATCGTTCATCCTTGAGTATGGTATTGATCTTTGCAAGCTCCTCATGATATTCTTCCGAATTGTCTTCGGTCAAAGTGTAACCCAACATATTGAGCTTATCTATTGATTCATAGGCTTCTTTCTGAACTTCTGTCAGTTCGATGTTTTCAACATTAACAAAGCTGATTGGCACATCCACAGAAACAAAATTTGGTGTTTCCTGGTTGTTTACATAATACCGTTGCAATGTTTCCGCCTGGTCGCAACTTATAAAAGCGACGACCAAGAGGAGTAACATCACACCTTTTTTGATTGATTGATTCATTGGTAATATTATTAGTTTTTGTCCTTTACTTTCTCAAGTTGCTTACCGCCTGGAACATCCATTTTATTAGCAAGTTTTGAAACTTGTCTAAGGTCGATGTCACCAGTTAACGACAACAATACGGTTTCCATTTCGCGCTTCTCACCATTTATGGAAATGTCATTGTCTTTCATCATTTCCTTAAGTCCGGTAGCAAACATCAACAGTTCTTTGACGTGATTGTCATCTTTACCTTCTTTCACGTAAAACTTAACGGTTTGTCCACCGTCCTTGATACGCATTAATTCTTCTAATTCAGAACTTTTTAGATATCTTTCCACATCGGCTTTCATATTGGCTGATACGGTTTCATCGCCGGTAGTCAAAACCTTTAAGCCGGTAATATTAGAAGCCATATCCAAGACTTCTTTGGCCTCAGGATCGTCAATATCTAATTTTAATTCGGCTAACATTCGAAATACTTTTTGTGTAAATACAACCGACGTCACTTCTTCGTTGTCTTCGTATTTATCAAATAAGCCCTGTCCAAAACTAAAGATTGGAGTGACTAAAATTGCTATTATTAATACTAACTTTTTCATGTTTTCTAGTTTTAATTATTTGTTTATTATTCGTATTTAAAAACTTTATCTGTTGTTTTATCAAACTGTGTCAATAAGGCCATATTCTCTTCCCCTTTGGTAAATGATTCCGACAATTGATTCACTGCACTTAAATTATCAGTGCCTTTTTTAAAGTTTGATGATAAAAGGTTAAAAGCTTCCATAGCCTGATTATAAGCTATGAGATCTTCTCCCTGCAAATCAGAAGGTGTCAATTGACGATCAAATGCACCCGATAAATAAACCCCAAGCATTACTATTGCGATTGCCGCGACAGAAATCCATTTGTACAATACGATTGTTTTCTTTGGTTCTAATGGAACGTCTTTAGTAAACTGCTCATTTTGGGTTATTGAAAAATATACGAACATCGGTTTATAAACTTCCAGATGCGGCGCTACAGTCTCTTTTGTAAAATAGTGTTTTAACTGCTGCTCTTCCTGAAGAGTTGTTTCTCCGTTTTCGTACTTTTCTATTAATTTTTCAATCTTATTTAACACCATAACTGTGTGTTTTAGTTAATTCTTCTCTTATTGTTTTTCGAGCTCTTGATAAGGAAACCCGTATTGCGGTTTCATTCATGTCGAGCATTTTTGCTATTTCGCTAAATTCATATTGTTCTATATCTCTTAGCTGTAATATTATTTTTTGTTGCTCCGGTAGCTCTTCAACAATTTTAGCTACCCAGTCAATACTATCTCGTAATTCAACTTGCTTTTGCAAGGGCAGGTTTTTATCCTGGTAATTACTGTGCACGATCTTTAAATTTTGAGCGTGCTTTGATTTTAACTTATCGAGACAAAAATTCTTTGTCATCGTCATTGCAAAAGCTTCAACATTCCTATACGTCCCCATCTGCTCTCTGTTCTTCCATAACTTCATCAAAATCTCCTGCGTGGCGTCTTCAGCTTCTTCATGCGAAACCAGCAATCGTTTTGCTAAGCGAAATACCTTATCTTTAAAAGGCATTACTATATTCAAATACTCAGCCTGTGTCATTTGGTTTGATTAGTATAGCTTTTGCTATTTGTTATTACGACGAAACATTCTATATTTTGTTACATCTGACCTAAAATAATTTTTATTTTGCAATAATGTAGTTAATTTAGGAGTTTTAAAAATAAAAAATTGAAGCTATGAATTTTCGATCCAAATTACTCTTATTAATTATGGTTGCGGGACTGCTCAGCAGTTGCTTTACCGATCGTGACGATAATGGCGTTTTTGCCAGTGAAATCAACGATTTTGTCTGGAAAGGGATGAATGCCGTTTACCTGTATAAAGATTTTGTCCCAGATCTTGCAAACGATCGTTTTTCTTCAGACGAAGACTATGGTGACTATCTCAATAGCTTTGACGCCCCTGAAGATCTCTTTGAAAGCCTTATTTATATGCGTCCAACAGTCGACAAATTTAGCTGGATCGTTGATGATTATATCGCTTTAGAACAACAATTTAGTGGAATTACCACCAGTAACGGGATGGATTTCGGCCTGCGATTTGTTCCCGGAAGTTCGACTGAGGTTTATGGTTATGTACGATTAGTACTTCCAAATTCTAGCGCCTCTGCACAGGGTGTGCAACGCGGTGATATTTTTTATGCCATCGACGGGACACCTTTAACCGAAGCTAATTTTAGCAGTTTGTTATCAAGTGACACTTACAACATCGATTTAGCGACTTACGATAACAACGGTACACCTCAAACCGATGATGATTCTATCGTACCGGGCACTGAGAGCATTTCACTAACAAAGGAACCTTATACTGAAAACCCTGTTTTTCTTACCGATATTATTGATGTCGCCGGAGAAAATGTTGGCTATTTGATGTACAATGGTTTTACTTCAACATTTAATACCCAATTGAACACGGCCTTTGGAAATTTTGTAAATAATAACGTCCAGCATTTAGTATTGGACCTGCGTTATAATCCGGGTGGTTCTGTCAATACGTCTATTTTATTGTCGAGCATGATCACCGGGCAGTTTACAGGTGAAATCTACAGTACTGAGCAATGGAATAGTGATCTTCAGCAGCAATTCATGGACCAGGATCCTGAATCATTGATCAATAGGTTCACCGATAATGATGATGGTGCGCCATTAAATAGTCTGAATTTAAACACAGTTTATATTTTAACTACCGGAAGTTCGGCCTCAGCAAGTGAATTGGTCATCAATTGTTTGAATCCATATATTGATGTTGTTCAAATTGGGACGACCACAACTGGAAAATATCAGGCTTCGGTCACCATTTATGACTCTCCTAATTTTGGCCGCAACGATGCGAATCCTAATCATACCTATGCGATGCAACCCCTGGTGTTAAAATCATTGAATTCTGTTGGTTTCACCGACTATGACAATGGCTTAGCACCAGACATTACACTTGAGGAGGATATTTCAAATTTAGGCGTTCTTGGCGATGTTAATGAACCTTTGCTTGCGGCGGCTTTAGATGAAATTGCAGGATTGAGCCGAAGCACCATTAATTTTATAGAACCGGTTGAACTCCTGGGTGATAACAATAATTTCGTTCCTTTCAGCAAAGAAATGTATATAGAAAAGGTGATACCGGAGTCGGTTAAAAGCAAGCTTCAGCAATAAAAAACAAACCGCTTTTTTAAAGCGGTTTTTTAATGTCCTTCGCTTAAATAATCTTACTTTTGATCTTAATAAGCTAATGTTTTGAAAAATATAACGATCCTGTTCTGTACGCTCATTTTAATGGGTTGTACCGAACTTAAGATAAAATCGGAGCTCCCTAAAGAAGAGACGCATGTTGTTAAATTAAAATATGCCAAAGGATTTAGCATCGAATATCTCGACGCCACCAAGGTCATCCATATTGAAAAGCCCTGGCCAAAATCGGAGACTTCCTATTCATATGTGCTTTCAGATTCACTGATCAAAACACCCATTAAGAAAATCGTTGTAACCTCAACGACTCATATTCCGGCATTGGAACTTCTTGGAGTTGAACATACGCTGGTAGGTTTTCCTGGATGTGACTACATTTCTTCTGAAAAAACACGCCAACGCATAGACAAAGGCGAAGTTCGGGAACTGGGTAAAAATGAAGGCATCAATACCGAAGTTTTATTGGAGCTCAACCCTGATCTGGTGGTTGGATTTGGAGTTGACGGTGTAAATAAGACTTTTGAAACCATAAAAAAAACTGGAATTCCGGTGATATATAATGGCGATTGGGTAGAAGACTCACCTTTAGCCAAGGCAGAATGGATCAAATTTTTCGGTGTTCTTTTTAATAAAGAAAAAGAAGCCGATTCTATTTTTAATGTTATCGAGAGCAATTATATTTCCGCTAAAAAAATGGCTTCAGTAGCCATCAACCGCCCTACAATTTTAAGTGGCGCACTCCATAAAGATGTTTGGTATTTGCCCAACGGATCAAGTCCGGAAGCCCGGTTTTTAAAAGATGCGAATGTCGATTACCTATGGAGTGAGACTTCGGGTTCAGGGAGTTTGGCTTTAAGCTTTGAATCGGTTTTTGAAAAAGCGAAGAACGCCGATATCTGGTTGAGCCCAAGTTATTATAAAAGCTTTGACCAACTCTTAGAAGCCAGTGAGCATTACTCTAAATTTGAGGCCTTTAAGGCAAAAAAGGTATATTCATTTTCGCTCACGACAGGGAAAACCGGCGGCGTCCTTTATTATGAATTAGGCACCGCTCGCCCCGATCTTGTATTACAGGATATCATAAAAATATGTCACCCAAATCTGCTCAAGAACTATACGCCATTTTTCTTTAAAGCCCTTGAATAATTGGAAAAGAGACATTCTAATATCACTTCATTTTCTTTATTGCTCTTTTTGCTATTAATAAGTTTTATTGCCAATATAAATTTAGGTTCAGTAAGCATTC
>JABDLA010000069.1 GCA_013001965.1 Flavobacteriaceae bacterium
CCATTTTTCTTTAAAGCCCTTGAATAATTGGAAAAGAGACATTCTAATATCACTTCATTTTCTTTATTGCTCTTTTTGCTATTAATAAGTTTTATTGCCAATATAAATTTAGGTTCAGTAAGCATTCCAATCCAGGACGTGCTTGGAAGCCTGACCGGAAATCCGTCTGATAATGAGTCCTGGCAATATATCATTCAGAATTACAGATTACCAAAAGCCTTTACAGCTGTTCTGGTTGGTTCAGGATTGGGAATTTCCGGATTGTTGATGCAAACCCTGTTTCGAAATCCGCTGGCCGGACCATTTGTCTTGGGAATTAGTTCAGGTGCCAGCTTAGGCGTGGCTATGGTTATTATGGGCGCCTCATTTTTTGGCGGTGCATTTGCGGCACTGTTGGTATCAAAATGGAGTTTAGTTATCGCGTCCAGCTTAGGTAGTTTTATGGTACTGCTAGTCGTCATGATCGTTTCTTCCAAAGTACGGGATACTATGGCGATCCTGATCATCGGACTGATGTTTGCCAGTATTACGGCAGCCATAGTGAGCGTTCTTTCCTATTTCGCTTCCGCCGAGCAATTGCAGCAATACGTGTTCTGGGGCTTTGGCAGCCTTGGTAATTTATCATGGCAGGAATTAGGATTGCTTGTGGTCATATATCTTTTAGGCATGGTATTGAGCATTGCTTCGATCAAATCGCTGGATACGCTCCTACTTGGAGAGAACTATGCGAAAAGCTTAGGACTGAATATCAAGCAAAGCCGTTTCTTAATTATTGTCGCAACCAGTTTATTGGCAGGGTCCATAACGGCTTTCGCCGGACCGATAGCATTTATCGGATTGGCCATCCCACATATTGCCAGACAGGTATTCAATACCTCCAATCACAGGATCTTACTTCCGGCGATATTCATAATTGGATCGATCGTTATGCTGCTTTGCGATAGTATTGCTCAGCTTCCAACAACTGATTATACCTTACCCATCAACGCAATAACTTCCTTATTTGGTGCTCCAATAGTGATCTGGTTATTGGTTCGAAAACGAAAAATGATCTTTTAATGGCCAATTTTAATCCAAATATCATCTTAGAAACCAAAGATCTGGAAATCGGGTATACTAAAAGAAACGAACAAACCGTCATTGCATCTCAAATCAATATTTCATTAGATAAAGGCGAACTGGTAGGATTGGTTGGTGCCAATGGGATTGGTAAATCGACCTTACTACGTACCCTTACCAAGGTACAGCCACAGCTTCATGGAGATATCCTTCTAAACAGAACCTCATTAATGGATTATGGGGCTATGGAATTGGCACGATCTTTAAGTATTGTCTTAACCGAACCTATTGTTTCTAAAAATCTTACCGTAACCGAATTGGTTGCACTTGGACGTCAGCCCTATACCAACTGGATTGGAAACTTATCCCAGAATGATCAAAATAAAATTGATAATGCCATCATCCTGACCAATATTGAAGCCTTTAAACATAAAAAATGCTACGAATTAAGTGACGGACAATTGCAAAAAGCCATGATTGCCAGAGCCCTTGCCCAGGACACCAACCTCATCATACTTGATGAACCCACGACCCATTTGGATATGTACCATAAAGCCTATGTTCTGCTCTTGCTTAAAAAGCTTGCTTCAGAAACAAAAAAATCCATTTTGTTTTCTTCACATGAGATTGATCTGGCCATTCAACTTTGTGATAAGATGATCGTCATGTCAGATGATAAGGTTGAGATCGCAACTCCCGAGGAGCATATTGAACAGGGAAATTTCAATGCATTGTTCCCTGAAGACATGGTAGAATTTGATTCTCAAACAAAAGCATTTCGGATTAAAAAGTAAGCCTATTTTTGCTTTGCAAAACATTTCTATAAACGTATCTTTGAGAATACGCATAAGCAATGAACAGCAACATCATCTTATATTTAGCCATATTAATTTCTGCCGCTTTCGGTGCTTATTTCGGTATGCTTTTTACCAAATTAAAAAGTAAAGGTAATCAGGGCATGCTTGAGGAACGTCAAAATCAAATGAGCCATACCATAAGCCATTTAAAAGAAAATGTTGACAAGATCGAGAAGGAACGTGAAGCGATTCGCCAGGAAAAAGAAGCCCTGAACACTCAGTTAACACGCAAAAATGCCGAATATGAAAATCTTCATGAGCAGAACTTAAAACGTGATGAAGAGCTAAAGAAACAACAAGAGCAGTTACGAAAGGATTTTGAATTGCTGGCTAATAAGATCCTTGAGGAAAAATCCACTAAATTTTCTGAACAGAACAAGGAGCAGCTAAAGCAGATTTTGAATCCGCTTCAGGAAAAAATTCAAACTTTTGAAAAGAAGGTCGAAGATACCCAAAAGGAAAGTATAAGCATGCATTCGGCCTTAAAGGAACAGCTACTCGGATTGAAGGATCTCAATCTTCAAATGACCAAGGAGGCGACCAATTTAACCAAAGCCTTAAAGGGTGACAGTAAAATGCAGGGAAATTGGGGCGAACTGGTCCTGGAACGGGTTTTGGAAAAATCGGGGCTCGAAAAGGACAGGGAGTATTTTGTTCAGCAAAGTTTTACCCTCGATGATGGTACTCGTGTTCTTCCGGATGTTGTTTTGCATTTACCCGATAATAAAAAAATGATCATTGATTCCAAGGTTTCCCTGACCGATTATGAACGGCTGGTCAATGCTGAAAAAGATGAGGAATCCGGATTTTTAAAAGCACATGTCAGTTCGATCAAGAAGCATGTTGATCAGTTGTCAGAAAAGAATTATCAGGATCTGTATGATATTGAATCTCCGGATTTTGTGTTGATGTTCATCCCTATCGAGCCGGCATTTGCCGTTGCGGTTAATGAGGACAATACACTTTATAATAAAGCCTTCGAAAAGAATATCGTCATTGTAACCCCCTCTACGCTTTTAGCGACCTTACGTACAATTGATACGATGTGGAATAATGAGAAACAACAGCGTAATGCCATCGAAATTGCCCGTCAGGCGGGTGCCCTTTATGATAAATTCGAAGGCCTGGTTAAAGATCTGACCGGAGTAGGCAAAAAAATTGATGCAGCCAAGGTCGATTATTCTTCTGCCATGAATAAATTGGTCGAAGGCAGAGGCAATTTGATCACAAGTGTCGAAAAGCTTAAAAAAATGGGGGCTAAAGCTAAAAAATCCCTTCCTGAGAGTATCGTCAAACGTGCCGAAGCAGACGATTGAATTTCTTAACTATATATTATTTTATTCCTTAATTAAGGAATATATTTGTTTATTCCATAAAAAAGGAATATATTTGTTTATTCCGTATAAAAGGAATGTGTTTATGCATATAATTAAGAGACCATGACAAGTGTAATAACCGGGGACATCATAAGATCAAGAGAATTCGCACATCCGGAGATTTGGCTGACAACTTTAAAAAAAGCCCTATCTCAATTGGAGCAAGATAACAGCTTATGGGAAATTTACCGTGGCGACAGCTTTCAAATTGAAATTACAGATGTGACTAACAGTTTTAAAGCCGCGGTCTATATAAAGGCATGTATAAAAATGATTAAAGATCTTGACGTAAGAATTGCCATTGGAATTGGTAATAAATCCTATCAAGGGAAGGATGTTACAGAATCTAATGGCGAAGCCTTTGTTTTTTCGGGTGAAACATTTGAAGCTCTAAAAAACGAAAAACAGAATCTTCAAATAAAAACTCATAGTGCAATCTTTAATGACGAATTAAACCTCTATTTCACTTTGGCCTCAACAATTATGGACAATTGGACCGTAAATTCAGCAGAAATTGTTAAACTAAGTCTTGAGCATCCAGACTGGTTACAAAAAGATCTTGCGAATCATATTAACATAAGTCAAAATGCCGTGAGTAAACGCCAACACCGCGCTTATTTATTTGATATTTTACAGCTCAACACTATGTTTACAAAAAAAATAAATCAACTTCTCACATGATTCTACTCCTTAAATTTATTATGGCCCATCTTATCGGCGATTTCTTTCTTCAACCTCAATCATGGATCGAAGACAAGGAAATCAAAAAATTGAGTTCACCTAAGTTGTATCTCCATATAGGCATTCATTTTTCCCTAATGTTCCTGATCATTTGGGATATTTCAAAATGGCCATTGATCCTTATTATTGGAGGAGCCCATTTTATCATTGATGCCTTAAAGTTGCTGATTCAAAAACCAAAGACAAAACGCCTTATATTTTTTATCGATCAATTGCTACATCTTATAATCATTGTAATGGTCGTTTATCTTTTCGACAGTTCAGAATTCAATTTTCAAAATCTATACAATGAACAAAATCTAATGTTATTATTGTGTATACTGTTCTTAACCTTGCCGACTTCCATAATAATGAAAACCATCTTTACAAAATGGAATATTGAGGCCTTAACACAGGATAATGAGTCCCTTAAAGATGCCGGAAAATATATAGGGATCCTCGAACGAATTCTCGTCTTTATATTCATCATTGTTGGACATTGGGAAGCTGTTGGCTTTTTGATCACCGCGAAATCGGTATTTCGTTTTGGGGACCTTAAAGAATCGAAGCACAGAAAATTAACCGAATATATCTTGATCGGCACCTTAATCAGTTTTGGAATAGCCGTTGTCGTTGCCCTGATCTTTCAACAATTGGTATAAAAAAACCATCAATTTTCATTGATGGTCTTTATAATTTATTTTAAATATTTTATTGTTTAATAAACCGTTTCGTTTGTACGGTATTACCATCAGTAACCTTAACCAAATACACACCACTATTCCATTGAGACACATTTACTGAAGTATTTAATTGATCGATCTCATCGAAGAATATACGCTTTCCTAAGATATCATAAACTTCAATTTTCGAACTTGTATCAACACTTCTTAAAGCGATATTAATAGTGTATGATCCGGGATTTGGGGAAATCGTAAAACTATCGGAAAGGAACACATCTTCAGTTCCTAAAGTTGTAGATGCTTCAATATTATCCAGTTCCATAGTTGCCAAAAGAGGTTCCCCACCATAGGACGGAGCCGGATTGCTTAAAATCCTGAATTCGGAACAATTGGCTAAAGTAGCAGCAACATCAAACCCGGGGCCCACATTAGAAACCACAGTGACCATATCGGCAACCGAAATAGGAATAACAACCTGGTTCCATCCTGTTCCTACATTTACTGCAACCCCAGTTGACGAGCTTATCGATCCGCCATCCCCAT
>JABDLA010000099.1 GCA_013001965.1 Flavobacteriaceae bacterium
AAGCCTACCGTTTATATGTTAGGATTGGTTGATAATTTTTATAGCGTTTTATCTGATTGCAAAAATAATCATCCTACTGATAATTGTTTCCTTTAAATGGGTTTATTTAAGCAAGAATTAACCACAAGGTCGTATCAGATGCTTCGGACTATTCGTTGTTATGATTTTTGACAAAATCAGTCTCGGTGTTTTCGGTAAGATCTAAACCACAAACCCGGCAGTAATTGGAGTCCGTCAAAACAGTTCCCGTCTTGCATCTTTGACAAAATATACCTTCTTTTTTCTTTGCCTTAGCCGCCGAAGCCACACCGGCTGCGATCAAGCCTGTAGGAACAGCGATGATACCATAGCCCAAAATCATGATGATCATGGAAATGAACTGCCCTATGGGTGTACCGGGTGAGATATCGCCATAGCCCACTGTAGTTAAGGTAACCACCGCCCAATACACACCACGCGGAATACTGTTAAATCCATTTTCGGGACCTTCAATGACGAACATCAATGACCCCATAATGGTACAAACGATCATCACGAAAAAAAGAAATACAAATATTTTGTTGGCATTGGCTTTGATTCCTTTGGAGAGTACATCGGCCTCCACAAGGAAGCGCGCCAGTTTTAATACCCTGAAAATCCGAAGTAATCTCAACAGGCGAATAACACCTAAGGAAAATGTATTGACAAAGATCAATTCTAAGAATAAGGGTAATATGGCCAGCAGATCGATAATACCAAAGGCACTCAACACATACTTTCTCGGTTTTAATGACGTCCAGATCCGCAGAATATATTCAATTGTAAAAATTATAGTGATGATAAATTCGAAAATAAACAGCACGCCATTCCAAAAGGGAGAAACCCCTACACTTTGAATCATGACAAATATGACCGATAGTATGATAAGCCCAAAAATCAGAATGTCGAATAATAAGCCTTCCAGCGTATTGGTTTCAAAAATGACCTTGCGCACATATTTTTTAAGCGCGATATAGTCTTTGTTTTCCGATAATGTTACGCCTTCAGGGTTCCTGATGATCTGAATAACGCTTCGCAATCGGCTCCCAAATCGTTTCCCTTCCCTGCCAATCTTGGGTTTAACACCAAGGGTTCTCGTGGCCTTTAAAAAGAAAGCTTTCAATCCTCTTTTTAATTCTATATAATACGGATGAAGAACAATGGGGTAATAGATTTTATATTTATAGAAAAGGTTCGTTTTGATCACCATACGATTCAGCCAGCCTCTGGAAGGATCGGAAGAAGCATGAAATACATCATCGGGAATTTTAGGTAAGATGTCCGTTTCAGAATCATGCGCTTTGGAAATACTGTGAAGTATCAGACCAACCGTCATAAATAAACCGGTGGCAATGATAATAAACAGGAGAATGCCCGAATCAAAACGATTGGTTTGAAAGGATGCAGGAATGGCATAAAACAATAAGATGGTGATTAATCCTCGTGGGGCGATCCATACCTGAGGTGATATGTCTTTACCGATAAAAATGCGCAGCAGTATATAGCGAAGTATAAAAATAGAAGCGATAAGCACAAGGCTTACTTTTAAAACTTCTAAGCTGAACAAGCTCGATACCATGATGCTTGCACCAAAAATCACAAAGAAAAAGGTACGCACAATAAAGGCGGTTTCCGCGGTAAGATCATGCAGTCCGTGCTCCATTTCCCTGAATTTTTCAGGATTAAGAAGACGCCTGAAGGGTCCCCTGAACATTAGCGACGAATTGCTAACCGCGAGACCAAAGATCAATATGATGATCAATGGTGACAGATGGAATTTCTTAGCGATAGAGTAGAGCAGTACCAGCACTGAGATCAACACAAAGAGTTTCGCTCCGGATTGGATTTTTTGAAAAACAATGAGGATCAGGTAACTCGAAACAAAGGCGATGATGAGCGTTACAAAAAAGTTGATTATAAAGGTACCTACTGGATTGTCGGTTGACATACCCGCTTCAGCCGCTGCCTGATTTTCGAAATAACCTATTAGAAAATAAAATAACATGATACCGATAATGTCGGAAAAGGTGCTCTCATAAATATGAAATTCCCGCTTCTTGTCGGAAAGATTGCTAACACTTGGGATGATGATGGCAGAGGAAAGAATCGATAATGGCGTCGCATAAAGCAGTGCCTGTGCCCAGCTCATACCGGGAATCATGTAATAAAGTATAAACCCTGCTGCCAAAAAAGAAACACCCAGGCCTAATACCGCAATAAACAATGAGCTTATAATCGTACCGATCTTATCCCGTTTTAGTTTCAGGTCCAGTGCTGCTTCCAGCACGATCATGATCAAACCGAGTATACCTAAAACTTCAAGGACCGAAAAGAAATCAGGGGTGGGAATATCGAAGTATTTTAACAGATACTGAAGACCAACACCCAATGCAATGAGTAGCAATACAGACGGCACGTTGGTGCGTTTTGCAAAGGCGACAAAAAAGAAAGAAATGAGCACGATGACCGAAGCCGCGATAATCAAGGTGTAGGCATCAAATTGTTCCATAGAATTAATTACTTAACCGATTGTTTTAATTCACTGTTGATCGTAATAAAGGTAGTTTTAAATTTGGATATTTTTCGATTTTAATGCAATAATTAAAGTAGATAAATACGGGATTCAACGCGTATCAAATGTGCAAAAAAGCAGGAACACTGTAATATTTAAGAAAGAAATAACAGGATTCCGGAATTCAAACTGAGGAATAATTATTATGTTTGCACTTCCTTAAAATAATGAACTTAAGATTGTTATGCCTTCAAGCCCTAAACCAAGCGTAAAGAAATCCCGGTTGCGATTGCTACACCAGTATTATTCGTATACGGGCTTTTACAGTTTCGTGAAATCCAGTTTGGCAAAGGTCCTTATTCCAATGCTATTGGTCATTGGTGGGTTATGGGCCATTCATGAATTTGTTATCGATTTTGGTGAGCTGTTCAGATCGATCACGGCAACCTATAGTCCGTTTGTCGTTTTAAGTGTATTCTTTGCTTCGGAATCTTTTCTGGGCTTGGTGCCTCCGGAAATTTTTATCGCCTGGGCCGACAAAACCCAATCGCCAATCTTCTATTTATCAGTGCTTGCCTTATTGTCTTATTGTGGCGGGATCCTATCGTATTTTATGGGTAGGACCATTTCAAAGATCCCTTCGGTCTATGATTATTTTACCATTAAGATGAACAAACATGTGAAGATGATAAGAAAATGGGGGGGCTTCTTAATTGTGGTTGGTGCTTTATTACCAATTCCATTTTCTATGACCAGTATTGCCGCCGGACTGATACACTACAGCTTCCAATATTAT
>JABDLA010000119.1 GCA_013001965.1 Flavobacteriaceae bacterium
AAGGTATTAAGATTTTTTTCCTGAAGGAGTTGATCCAGATGATCTTCAGAAGGGAAAAACTGTAATCTCTGTTTTCGGAATCGTTCCTTCCACTTTTTCATATATGGCGTATACACAACATAAGGATTTCCGTCGGCTTTGCTGACTTCATCTTTCTCAAATATCACCTGGTCTTTAAAGGTTTTGAAGGCAATAGAATTGTTATGGAGCAGCTTCCTGATCTCCTCATCCCGTTTCCGCGCATAGGGCTCATAATCATGGTTGGTAAATACGGTATTAATCGTATGTTTTTGGATGAGCTGTTCGAAAATTTCAGAGGGCTTCCCATAATATAGAGCCACAGACGAATTGTAGTTGTTTTGTAATTGTCTTCGGATGGATTGAAGTTGATCAAAAATGAATGTCAGACGTGCATCGTCCTTCGGTAGTCGCTTCAGAATATCCTGATCAAAAATAAATATAGGCTTCACCTTATAGCCCGATTGGAGGGCTTGATAAAGGCCATGGTTATCATTCAGGCGGAGATCTCTACGAAACCAAAAAACAGCAATTGAGGTCATACGTAATTAAAATTTTCCGAACAGGTCTTCGAGTTTGTTCTGACGGTATTCAAATATAGCTTCAAGTTTTGGTTTAACAAGAAATGGATGAACCAGACGGCCAATCCAACCAAAGGGTACTTTATAATCGATAATATCTTCCATTTCGACACCGCCATCTACCGCTTTAATAAAATGTTTATGGTGCCAAAGCGCATAGGGACCAAATCGCTGTTCGTCTACAAAATAATGTTTCGGTTTGACATGTGTGATCTCAGTGACCCACTTTGTTTTAATACCTAATATTGGCGTAACGATATACTGAATGATCTGACCAGGATACATGGGACGATCAGCGCCAGAAAGGATATCAAAGCTCATATAATCGGGTGTTATTGTTTTTAAATTGGCCGGATTGGATAAAAAATTCCAGGCCTCATCCATTGATAAAGGCAGTATTTGTTTTTTATGCAGGGTATATATCTTCATGTTTAATTGTGTATTAGAATATAGGCATTTAATGAACTGGCAATACAGAGCCATAGCATATAGGGCATCAATAACCAGCGTATCTGCTGCATCTGTTCACTTTTATACCTGAAGAACAAATAAAAAATAACAAAGGTCAGAAGCACAATGACGATCAGGCCGATGGCGATCAAATGCCGATTGAAAAAAACATAATTCCAGATGACATTGAGAAAAACCTGAAAGGCATAGATCAAATTTAAGTGCATGGTTTTGATTTGGCCGAATAAAAACGCCAGGTAAATGGAAAAACAGATCATGATGGATGTCCAGGCAAATCCAAAGACCCAGCCGGGAGGTGTCCAGGGCGCCTGATTCAGTTGGAGATACCAACTTGAGCCTGGGCCATTGGCCATCAGCCAGCCACCCAAAGCAAGGCCACCAAAATTGATGATCAGGAAAAGAATTAATCTTTTCGTGAAATTCATATTCCTAAAGGTGTTTGTTCTTCAATTTCCTGCATGATCAATTGCGCCTCTTGATAAACTTTATCGCTTTCGGCTCTATTGATAGAGGACAATCTGTGCCATTTGGCCATTGATTTTTCATACTTCTTTTGAAGTTTTTCTAACTCGGTTTTCTTTTTAAATAATCCAAACATAGTGTTTAATTTAAGTGTTTAATAATTTTTCCGCTATAGGGCCCGGTCAATGGAAAATAATAATCGATCAATTGACCATTCTCATTTAATAGATATTTTTGAAAATTCCATTTTACAGAAGATGATTTTTTGTTGTTTTCAGATTTTCGAGTTAACCATTTATAAAGTGGATGCTTATTGGCCCCTCTGACGTTCATTTTTTCGGTCATCAAAAATGTAACACCATAATTTAACTCACAGAAGTCTTGAATCTCTTCTTTGGTTCCCGGTTCCTGTTTCCCAAATTGATTGCATGGAACACCTATGATTTGAAGGCGATCACTATAAGCTTCATGCAACTTTTGCAAGTCCTTGTATTGGGATGTAAAACCGCATTTAGATGCGACATTCACGATGAGTATTTTTTTGCCTTTAAAATCTGACAGGTCAATAGGTTGACCCTGCAGGCTGTTTATTTTAATATGGTAAACAGACGCTATACGTTCCGCATGAGAAAGTGGCGGTGGTTTTACAATTGTGTTTGCTAATGCTTCAATAAGTTTCATAATTAAATTTTTAAATTGACGATACCGCAATCCATTTCAAAGATTTGTCCTGAGATCGATTTTGCCTTGTCGGAAACCAAATAGGTGGCCATTTGAGCTACTTCCTCAGGATTTAAAAATCGTTTCAAGGGATGACGGTCCTTTATATTTTCAATCATTTTTTCGTTTCGTAATAATTTTGACGCCAGGCTTGTATTGGTCACTGTTGGCGCAATGGCATTGACCCTTATGGTTGGCGACAATTCGGCGGCTAATGATTTCACTAAGCCTTCAACTCCTGCCTTCGCTGTAGCGATGCTCGCATGATAAGGCATGCCCATTTTTACTGCGACCGTACTGAATAAAACAATTGATGGGTCAATTCCTTTTTTTAAGTCATCCAAATAGAATTGAATGGACCGCACGGCACCCAAGACATTGATCTCAAAATCGGCTTTAAAATCCTCAATACTTAAGCGATTAAAGGGTTTCAAATTGATACTGCCCGGACAATAAATTAAAGTATCTAATCCTTTAATTTCCGGAAGATCGTCTGAAAGGACATCACAAGAAAAATGGGTGAGATTAGGATGTGTTGATTCAGCTGAGGATCGACTCAAGTTGATAACCTTATTGGATTCGAGCAAGGATTGAACGATTGCTCCTCCAATACCCTTGCTCCCTCCAATGATAAGCACTTTCTTCTTCATAATATTATGCGGTTAAAGGTCTTCCCTTCAATCGTTTTTCAATGCGTCGTTTAACAGTTGTAAGTCGTTTCATCAAATCCATAATGTGATCCTCTTTCTGCTTTTTATAAACTTCATTAAGACTCAGGATCAGGGCTTTCACTTCACGCGATGCTTTAATCCGCTCACTGGTGTTTTTGAAACTTAATTTTCTTTGCTCAAACTCAAGAGCTTTATCAATGACATCCATAGTTAACTGTTTATATAATTTTGGAGCTCTACTATTTTTGAATTAGCGTTAAATTTTCCGCCGTAATACGCTGTAACAGTTGAAGACGTATCATCTTTCACACCACGTGATGATACACAAAGGTGTTTGGCATCAATGACTACTGCTACATCTTCGGTATTTAAAACCGTTTTCAATTCGTTGGCAATTTGATTAGTCAGTCTTTCTTGCACCTGAGGGCGTTTTGCATAGTATTGAACGATCCTGTTTAATTTAGAGAGGCCGATAACTTTACCGGAAGAGATGTAGGCTACATGTGCTTTTCCGATAATTGGAACAAAATGATGCTCACAATTCGAATAGAATGTGATGTTCTTTTCAACCAGCATTTGGTTGTAATTATATTTATTGTCGAAAAGTGCAATTTTAGGTTTGTTCTTAGGATCCAGTCCGGAGAAGATCTCATCGATGTACATCTTCGCAACGCGTTGCGGTGTACCTTTTAGTGAATCATCGGTAAGGTCCAGACCCATGACATCCATTATTTCTTCAAATAATAAAGAGATTCGCTCTTT
The DNA here is from genome assembly GCA_013001965.1 of Flavobacteriaceae bacterium. Taxonomy (GTDB): domain Bacteria; phylum Bacteroidota; class Bacteroidia; order Flavobacteriales; family Flavobacteriaceae; genus JABDLA01. The sequence goes on from JABDLA010000119.1 coordinate 3,686, forward strand.
TTTTTCAGTATCCGACATGGCAAATGCATGTTTCTTCATGGGTGTTTCCAGGCCAGTTGAAAGATGATCGTCACCGATATCGTCTATGCTAAACCCATTTAATCGGGTGTTTAAGGTGCCGTTTGATTTTAGTGTTTTGGTATTCATAGTTGTCTTTTAATTGCTGTCCAGTTTTAAAATGGCAAAGCATGTTTTACTTTTTTTTCGATTTAATAAAAATCATATTGAAAATCGTGTTTAACTTTCTGGTCAAGGAGTTTCTTAAAAAATCCTTTGTTCTCCTTTAGAGTTACGTTATTCCTGAAATTTATAAAGCTGCCTTGCGCATGAATGCTGGCTCCATTGGTTTTGTAAATAACGAGATGATAATAGGGGATGATCCAGGTAAAATTTTGAAGGCCTTTATTCAGGCGAACCAAAATTCCGTTAGGACGCATTTCAATATTAGCATAGGTTAATCCTGTGCCGGTGTTCAAATATTGCTGAAAATTGGGACTTACTGATTCAATGATCATACGCTTTGAACCAATACCTTTCATTTTGATTATTTGAATAAGCGTGAAGGATTTGCCAACGTATTCGTCGATCAATTTCTCATGATCTTTGTTTCGATATGTTGTTTCTAACATCATTACGGTAAAGATATAAAATGTTTAATAAAAAATGATAAACATTAAACAAAAATTAACATAATGAATTAGAATCGCGATCTAATGTTTGGTGAGTTTATTGATCATGCCATTAAATACGATCCAGTGAAATGGAGTGACCATATACCAGTATAATCGTCCCATTAATCCTTTAGGCCTGAATGTGGCAGATTGGTATAAAATATCATCTTCGATTTTGAATTCCAGCCAGGCTTCTCCCGGAAGTTTCATTTCGGCATAGAGTAAGAGTTTTTTTTGCGCTTTATCGGCGAAAATGACGCGCCAAAAATCCAGAGCGTCCCCTACGTGTAATTCGCTGGGATGTGTTCGGCCACGCCGCAATCCGATACCGCCAAAAATTTTATCGATATAGCCCCGAATTCGCCATAAAATCGTCGCATAATACCAACCATTAGATCCGCCAATGGTCCAGATCCTGTTTAAAACCTTTTCTTCATCGGTTACAGGACGTTCTTTGGTATCGTTGAAACAGCCATAAGTAGGCACCTTGATATATTTATGGGCTTTTTTCTCAAGCCGGCCACTTATAAAGGAATCTTTCCAGCTGGAAATGATGACATTTTGCTCGATCTTTTCAAATGCCCGCTCCACTGATTGCTTATAGCTTAGAGGGTTCACATTTAAAAGATCATTGATATTACTTGGTTTTCCAATGACTTCTATCCCCATACTATCAACCAGGGCTGTAGCCAATTTATATGAGGTTGATGTAACAAAGTACAGCCAATACGATGATAGTTTTGGTGTCATGACCGGGACGGTAATAATGCGACGCTTTAATTGACGAACTTCTGCGAACTCGAGTAACATCTTTTTATAAGTCAATACCTCAGGTCCAAAAATATCATAGGATTTATTATATAATTCGGGTTGAGCTGCGGCTTTTTGCAAAAAGCTTAATACATCTCTAACCGCGATGGGTTGAGTTTTGGTATTTAACCACTTAGGGGCGATCATGAGCGGTAATTTTTCCACCAGATCTCTGATGATCTCAAAGGAAGCGCTTCCTGATCCGACAATAATTCCGGCTTTAAAAGTTGTCAGGGCGTATGCGTCCGAACGCAATATTTCTCCTACCTGCTTTCTGGATGATAAGTGTTTTGATAGCTTGGAATCATTATCAATACCGCTCAAATAAATAACCTGCTTACAGGATGTAGTCTCAATATAATTTTTAAAATTACCGGCACACTGTTCCTCCAGATCCTTAAAATTTTTGGATGTGTTGGACATGGAATGAATAAGATAGTAGGCCACATCAATATCCTTTGGGATCGTATGAAGCGTTTCAGGCTTTAAGAAATCACTTTCGGCAACACTAATGTCTCCTTCATCAATATAGCTGCTATCCGTTCGCATTTTATCCCGAACAGAACATACAACTTCATGCCCGTCATTGATCAACAATGGGATAAGACGTTTGCCTATATATCCGGTAGCGCCGGTAACTAAAATTTTCATAATTTAATCAACTATTTTAGAAGAAGAGTGGGAAAATTCAAATATAATATTGTTTAATTAATTATAATAACAATTAAACAATAATTAACATATTTTAATTGATAACATAGAATTAATATACGATTGAATTTAGTTTTCCATTTGAAGATTACTTTTGCGTCTAAACTCAAAATCGTAATATTGTAGCTTTCAATGCGC
>JABDLA010000166.1 GCA_013001965.1 Flavobacteriaceae bacterium
CCGCTTTAGGTTATAAAATTCCGACTGATATTTCAGTTCTCGGATTTGCTGATAATATCGTGTCGAAATTATCCATGCCCAAATTATCGGTGATCAATCAAAACGCCGAAGAGATCGGTGCTCGATCCGTCAAATTGTTAGTTGAACGCCTTCAAAATTCGGTACAGAAAAAAGTGTTTAAGACCGAAATAATTCCAACCTCTATCGTAGAAAATGGATCCAATTAAGGAATCCAAAATAATTATCTAACTTTACATTACAACCAATCCATTATTCTCCCTATGAATAGTCGCTTTGTATTAGTTGCACTATTGTCCCTCACTTTTTTATCAACATCCGCTCAAATTACCAACATTGAAAAGTTGCGCAAATTTACTGGAGACCAAAAATTATATTTGACTACAGGTATCCAATTCAGTTATGACAATAACGACGGGGCATACATTTACAAAATAGGTGGCAATATTGGAGCACTTTATAAATTTAGGAGCAAAAATGATAGAAATGATGAATTGAATAACAAATTGTTCTTTCTTGCCAATTATAACCTCAATCGATCAGAAGGCCAGGATTTTAATAATAAATGGTTTCTACACCTCCGATATAATAAGGAAATTCCGAATTTTCCGTCCAAAGATATTCGCATTCGCCTTGAAGGCTTCCTCCAAACTCAAAAAAATGATCTTTTATCGATCAATGAAAGAAGTGTTTTAGGCGCAGGTATTCGTCTGAAACTAGTAGAAGATATGGAAGGAAAAAATTCGTTTCATCTCTACATTGGTTCGGCCTATATGTATGAAATTGAACATACAAACTCCTTAAATTTAGATACGTATAACCATCGTAACAGTTCATACCTAACCGCAAATTTTGATTTCGGTGAAGATAAATTACAACTAGTCAATACGATTTATTATCAACCCTTGTTCCAAGATTTCCAAAATTATAGACTTGCCGAAGAATTTAGTGCCGAAATGCCCTTGTCCCATTCCTTAAGCTTCAAGACAACTTTTACTTACTTCTTGAACAACAAGACCCCATTAGGAGACGCTGAATTCACCTCGCATATAGGCCTTGGATTTACTTATGATTTCAAAAAGAAACCGATTATCCCTGAAACTAAAATGCCGCCATTATGGTTAGGCAGATGAGGTCATCATGCTTAAATATCACTTCGGAAATAAAAAAGTGATTTGCCATGCAAATCACTTTTCGCTAAGTCGGGATGACAGGATTTGGAGAATCCTAATAAACCCTTGTGGTAAATGAAAAGTGAACGCTGCGCGTTGCTCATTTTTTATTTCCGCTCAGAAAATAGGATTTACAGAATCCATTGAAACCCTTATGGTAAATGAAAAGTGAACGCTACGCGTTGCTCATTTTTTATTTCCTCAAACTTTCAAAAGCAAGCTTTTGTCGTTCTCGGAAATAAAAAAGTGATTTGCCATGCAAATCACTTTTCGCTAAGTCGGGATGACAGGATTTGAACCTGCGACCACACGGCCCCCAGCCGTGTACGCTAACCGGACTGCGCCACATCCCGTAACCGCAAATTAAAAAAAGAGTTGCAACATTTGCAACTCCTTTTAAAATACTTTTAATATTGGCTCTATTCCAGAAGTAATTCTCCCAGATCTGTCGTCTCAGTAGTCACTATTTCCACATTTTCAATGACCAATTCAGTCAGGCCTGAAGCTGGGTCAGGAGTGACGGTTACCGTATAAATTCCTGCCGTCAACCCTGAAATGAAAAAAATACCGTTTTCGTCGGTAAAGGCTGAAGCCTGGTCTATACCGTTATCGGCTGTCACTTCAACTGCAACGCCTAAAGGAAGTACTGTTCCGGTAAGAAATCCTGATGTGGCTTCCAAACTGGCTCTTAGTACTGGTTTGAGATTAATATTGCCGGAATTTCCTGCAATTACAATGGATTCTTCAACTACAAAGTCCAATAGAAAGGTGTAATTAAGATTAGGATCAATGTCTTGATTTACCTGGATTTTTAAGCCAGATTGTTGTGCACTTGGTGTATTTAATGGAAATTCTTCTCCATCGATGACAATACTGTTTTGATCACCTAAAACTAGTCGAATCTGTTGGAGAGTTCCCGCTTCAATTTCATAATTATCAACTAAAAGAACATCAACCCCTCCGGTTAATTCTAAAAGATCATATACTCCAGTATTAATCGCCTCCAGCGATTGCCAACCACTATTGTCGTTGGAATCAGTATTATACTTGACCATAACGTCAACAATATCGATGAAAACATTATCATAATCTCCAGGGTCATCCATCAACCGAATCGAAATACTAGCCGGTCCTTCAGGAGCATCCGTTGACTTCTCATTACAACTAATTAAAATTATGAGTATTGAAAGCATCCATAAATAACTAAGGTTAAAATATTTTTTCATGTGTATAAGGTTTTAAATAAATACGTTCTTAATAGGGGTTTGGACGTAAGCTTATAATTAATCTTCTTAGGTCTTTCGCATAATCATTGAAGATAACTGAATTTCATATAAATTGAACAAATTCTGTACAAACGGTATATTAATTCATACGAAATACCCATTTTAGGATATGCCTTGTAGCTCCACCAGGACTCGAACCTGGATCTAAAGTTTAGGAAACTCTTGTTCTATCCCTTGAACTATGGAGCCTGAATAGGAGCCCCAAATTTAAGATTTATAATTAATTATTTCTTCTTTTTTCAAGTGCTGAAACTAATGCTCTTTGTCATTTGAAGATCTCTCCTATTTATTTATCTTGCATCTCAACAACGAAAGATCTAATTCAAACCAACTATAATGACCAAGAGATTAGTCTCATGCTTTATGCTGATGAGTTCCTTCTTCATTCATGCCCAGCAACAAACCGTACGCCCCGAATTTCAAATCAATAAAATTGAAACTAATCCCAAAATTGATGGTCAGGTACTGAGCGATTCGGTATGGACAAAATTAACTCCAATAACCGATCTCAATCAAATAAAACCAGTATATGGTCAACCGGCTAGCGAAAAAACCGAAATCCGTGTTGCCTACTCCAATACAACATTTTATTTGGCTGTAGTTTGTTATGATAGTAATCCAGATGGCATTGTGATTTCTGACTCGCGTCGGGATTCCGGTTTGGATGATGAGGACAGCTTTCTTTTTATTGTAGATACCTATAATGACCAACAAAACGGTTTTCTGTTTGGTACCAATCCGCAAGGCATGGAATATGACGCCCAAATTGACAATGAAGGTAAAGGAAATTTTAATCAAAATAGAACACAACAAGCCGGCGTGGTTGGTGGAACAAACCTGAATTGGGATGCAAGCTGGCAAGTGAAGACTGAGATCGGGGATTATGGATGGAGTGCCGAATTTGCGATCCCGCTGCGTTCCCTGCGCTTCAGGAGTGGGAATAACATGACATGGGGTATAAATTTTCAACGCAACATCAGCAAAAATACCGAGGTAGCTTATTGGGCACAATTACCACTTGGTTTTGATATCAAACGTTTGTCTCTTGCTGGAAAAATGCATGGGCTGGATCTTCAAAGTCCCGGGAATTTAAAATTTATTCCATACGCTTTGATGCAAACCGTTAGGGATAAAGCGGTCGACCCGGTTAACACAAACACCGATTTTGAATTTGGTGCCGATGTAAAATACAGCATTACACCCAGTTTAACGCTCGATCTCACTTATAATACCGATTTTGCACAGGTAGAAGTTGATGACCAACAATTAAATCTAGACCGTTTTAATCTCTTCTTTCCTGAAAAAAGACCCTTTTTTCTTGAAAACGCCGGCCAGTTTACAGTAGGTAGTCCTGGAGAGGTCGATTTATTTTTTAGTCGACGAATAGGCATTGGAGATGATGGTGCCTTAGTGCCAATTATTGGAGGAGCACGTTTATCGGGAAAAGTAGGACAAACCAATGTTGGAGCATTGACTATGTTCACTGAAAAGGTTGATGAACTAGGCATTGAAAGCAATAATTTTTCGGTGGCCAGGGTAAATCATGATTTTGCCGAAAGCCGGTCTTCAATAGGTGGTGTATTTGTAAGCAGAGCTGGTTTGGGAGATGCTGATGATGATCATAATGAAGTGTATGCCATCGATGGTCGATATGGTCTTGGAAAAAAGGCACAGTTAAGCGGGTTTTATGCCAGAAGTGCTACGCCTGGAATTAACAATGACGAATATGCCTTCAAGGCTAAAGCCGAATATAACTGGGATGGCTGGCTGATCAATGGTGCCTATACTGAAGTGGGGCAAGGCTTTAATCCTGAGGTTGGTTTCTTACAGCGTTCTTCATTTAAGAAACCCGAAGTCTTGATTTTTAAATCACATCGCCTCGAAAATTGGGGGAATATGCTTGAAATAAGGCCCCATACTTCCTATAGAGGGTATTGGGATTTTGAAGGCAACCAGATCACTGGGTTTTGGCATATAGATAACCATTGGGTGTGGAAAAGTGGATTCGAGATCCACACCGGGATCAATATTACAACCGAAGGCGTCCTTGAGTCATTTAGCCTACAAGGGATTACCGTTGATGCCGGCACCTATAACCATAGTGAACTGCAATTGGTCTATCTTACCAATCCCAATAAATCACTCTCAATAAGTGGAAGAACAATAATTGGTGGTTATTTTGGAGGCGATCGTATTTCCAATTCAGGAACCGTGAAACTTCGCATTGGAGATAAATTCAATTCAGAATACAGCCTTAGCCATAATAATCTCAAATTGCCTAATGGAGATGTTACTGCCGTTGTCAACCGTTTTAGACTCGGCTATTCCTTCACCCCTAGAATGTTTTTACAGGGATTGATCCAGCACAATAATATTTCGGACATATTCTCTGTCAATGCCCGTTTTGGATGGTTACAAAATGCCAATACCGGTTTGTTCGTCGTAATCAATATCGTTAAGGATGATGATGTGTTAGACGGGCTGAATAACCAAAGTATTACTGTGAAATACTCAAGACGGTTTGATCTGTTAAGAAAATAATTTCATACACCATTCACAGTCGACATAGCTAAAAACCATGAAAATCGTATCTTGTATGTTCGTTGCCCCATAGATCATACAGAATTATGGGAAATCAAACCATTTTTTTTAGCTATTCCCGAAAGGACTCTGATTTCGTCCTGGAACTCGGCAAACGACTGCGTGAAGCCGGGGCAAATATCTGGCTGGATCAGCTGGATATTGAAGCCGGAACCAATTGGGATGATTCTATTGAGCAGGCACTTCAAGATTCAGATACGCTCCTGGTGGCCCTATCAAAAACATCGGTGCTTTCCAATAATGTTAATGACGAATTTTCATATGCCCTCGAAGAGGGAAAACGCGTTGTTCCTGTCTTATTGGAACCCTGCAATATTCCATTTCGATTGCGTCGATTACAATACGCCGATTTTTCGGAAGATCAGGAAAAGGGAATAGCTACATTAATCGATACTCTTGGTTTAAGCCAAGATGTTGCCAGCAATTTATCGGATTCTAAAGGTAAACTTAGTGCGCTTTCAAAGAAAAAGGCATCATCACAAAAGCAAGGACTGTCCCATAAATATAAAGCCCGAATCCTTATTGGCAGCCTAATTCTTATTGCTGTTGTCTTTGGAGTTTTTAAATCGGGTTTGTTTTCAGCAACTCAGCCCAATACATATCAGCTTACAGTTCTTGTACACGACGAATCAGGAAAAGATCAGTTGGTACTTCCAAATAGAGGCCAGGTTAAATTGATCCATGGTGATGCCAGTGAAATTGAAACCATCAATGCTAAAGGGGAGGCTACTTTCAAACAAATTCCTGCACACTTCTTTGAAGAAGATGCAAGGGTCGAGATTCTATTCTACGATCCCGAAGGTGAACCCTATAGGGCCCTAAAGGCTGATACTTCTTATGTATTAACATCTGGTAAATATATTCCGCTTCCGGTAAAACTATTTGGTCTTGATCAAGTGCGTGGGATTGTCAAACATTTTGTTACGGGAGATCCAATTACTGATGCGCGTATTAGTATATCTGGAGTTGAATCGTTTTCGAATTCTTACGGCGAATTTAACTTAACTATTCCACCCGATCAACAACGAAAATATCAAACTGTAAGAGCCTTTAAGGAAGGCTTTGAAATTTATGAATTAAGCAATGTCCCTATACAGACTGATCAAGAGCTGCCTATTGTGTTGAAACCGAAACAAACACAATAAAATGAGAAAAGACATATTGACATTGGCATGGATACTAACAACGGCTAGTTTTTATCCGCAGCAAATAGCACTTAACGGGCAGGTCTCAATTCACAATAGTAAATACAACACCGGCACCATTCAATATGTTGAGAATGCTTCCATAATTGCGCCTTTTACAAAACCTTCATCTTCAGATACTGATGGGAAGTTTACCTTAGAGTTCGTCGGAATTGAGCCCGGTACTTCAGTCTCTGTACAAGCAGATAAAAGTGGACTTGAAATTGTAAATCAATACGATTTGCAAATGGTTACCTTAGGAAGAAAGGAAATGTTGCGGATTTATTTAATTGAGAAGGGTTTGCTGGCCAATGCTCAAACTGAATTATATAATATTTCCAAAGAGGCATTATTCGCTAGAAAAAATGCCATTATTAAGAGGTTACGAAAGGATAATGAAGATAGCAAGAAAGCAATCGCAGAATTAGAGGCCTACTTTGGATACCCGATTAAAGATCGATTCGATGCCGAAACAAAACTGATTGAAAAAATTTCAGAATTGGAAAAGCGTCTCCCAAATTTTGCTCAAGACCTTGCAAAAAAGAATCTTGATTTTGCATCTGACTTATATATAAAGGCCTATGAACATTTTAAGAATGGAGAGATTGAAAAAACGATCCAGGTTTTAGATACCACCCAATTAAACACTTCATATTTATCAGCAATAAAAACCATAAAAGAAGGCGAGAAACTTTCGGACATCGGAAACTCGCTTCAACAAGATGGGCGTATACAAATCGAACAGATAATTGAGAGTTACAAGTTAAAAGCTAATGCGCTTTATCTTCTCTTTAAGTTTAAGGAAAGCATTTCCATTTATCATAGAATCGTAGAGATCTACCTTGAACATGATTTAGATACTATTGAACTGGCCGACCTTTACATGGCCTTAGGTTATCTATATTTCGATGATGGAAAATATGATAAGTCAATAGCAAATTTTGAAAGCGCTTTAAAAATTAGAACTGAGCTTTTGGAACAAGAGCATCCCGATTTAGCATTATTATATAGTTTGGCCGGTATCTCATATAGAGCGAATTCCAATACTGAGAAGGCATTTGAATACCAAGAAAAAGCTTTGACTATAAGAGAAGCTATACTCGATTCAATACATCCGGATCTGGCTCAGAATTATGACAATCTCGCAGGATTGTATCAAGATAAAAGGTATTATAAAAAAGCCTTAGCATTACGGTTAAAGGCTAAAACAATACAAGAAAAGGTTTTGGATTCGCTTGATCCAAATCTTGCTACAACTTATAGCAATATTAGTGTTACCTACAAACTGTTAGGAAATGGTCCAAAGGATTTTTATTATGCCCAAAAGGCCCTGGCTATAAGAGAAAAATCGCTGAATCCTGGTCATCCGGACCTCGCAAGTTCATATAATAATCTGGCCATAACATTAAGAAAAAATGGCGATCCTGAAGCTGCTTTGGAATATCAGAATAAAGCAAAAGATATTCGTGAGTCCATTTATGATTCATTGCATCCCGTATTAGCCACCTCCTATAACAATCTGTCTGTAATATATGAACAGCTTAAAGATTATAAGAATGCATTGGTCTATCAAAAAAAATCATTAAATATTAGAGAAAAGATACTGGATTCTATGCATCCATTGTTGTCGTCTTCCTATGATAACATTTCAAAATACTATGGTTTAGCAGAAGAGTTTGATCTGGCCTTAAAATATCATACCAAGGCTCTCAACATAACTAAACAAATCCATGAGCCTAAGAGCATTCAAATGGCTAGATCCTTTTATATGCTGGGATCCATTTATTCGAATATGAAGGATTTTGAAAAGGCCAGAGATGCATTTGAAGATGCCTTAATAATTAAGCAGGAGATACTAAGGCCAGGTCATCCGATCATAGAAAGTTCCCTGGCACAATTGAGTAAAGTTCATGTTAATCTTGAAAACTATGATCAGGCGTTTGATTACAGGTTAAAAGGATTGGAAATCATAGAAAAGCAACACGGAAGCACACATCATTTGGTAGCGAAAAACAGGCTGCTTCTGGCAACTATCCTTTTAAAGCAAAACAAACTTTCGGAAGCCCTCGAGGAGAAATTAAAAGCCGAAAAGATTATAAATGATTTAAATAATCCCAATATTAAGGCCGATCTGGTGGATAAATTGAACAATTTGGATAAGGAAATAGCTCAATTAAAGAATTAGATGATCGAATTTAAAAAATGGTATTTCATATTGATAATATGCTCAATAACTCATGGGCAGCAAATAAGCTTGAATGGACAAGTCTCAGTTCACAATAGTAAATACACCACCGGAACTATTAAATATGTTGATAATGCTTCAATAATCGCCCCGTTTACAAAACCAGCGATCACAGATAATGAAGGAAAATTTCAACTCGAATTTGTCGGGATCGATCCCGGCACGGCAATTAAATTACAGGCAGAAAAGACAGGTCTTGAAGTTGTGAATCAATATGATCTTCAAGAGGTTATAATTAACCGGAAATTACCGTTGCGAATCTTTTTAACAACCAAAGGGAAACTTGCCGAAGCGCAGACCGAACTTTATAACATCAGTAAAAAAGCATTGTTTAAAAAAAAAGATGCATTGCTAAGTAGATTGAGAAAGAACGAAAGGGAAGCGCTTGAGGAGTTAGAATCTTATTTTGGACGGAGTTTTGAAAATCGATTCGTTGCCGAAAAGGAATTGATTAACCAGATTAAATCTCTCGAAAAACGTCTTCCTGAATTTGCACAGAAACTTGCCCAGCAAAATCTCGATTTTGCCTCCGAATCATATGTAAAGGCTTTTGAGTTGTTTAAAAACGGTAAGATCCAGGAGGCCATTACATCTCTTGAAAGCAAACAGTTAGAGAAGACTTATTCCTCTGCTCTAAATAGTATTTCCCAAGGTAAAAAAATGCAGTCTCAGGGTTCTGAACTTGAACAGAAAGGAGAATTACAGATGGATCAACTTATTGAAATTTATAGATTAAAAGGAGATTCATATTATTTGTTATTCGAATACAAAAATGCCGCGATCACCTATTCGAAAATGATTGACATTTTGGAAACACATTTCCCCTTGGATAAAAGGCTTATCTCAGGTTATCGCAGTCTTGCATTGTCTCATTTAAACGACGGTAAATACGATGAAGCCTTAAAACCGTTAGAAACTCAATTTAGCTTTTTGGAAACCCATCAGGAAGACAATGAATACGATTTGGCTATTTGTTACTATGATCAGGCGTCTATTTATAGAAGGAAGGGAGATTTTGATACTTCTTTGGAATTCTCGGAAAAAGAGCTATCTATAAAAATAAAAATTCAGGATTCACTTAGTCCTGAACTAGCAGACAGTTATAATAACATTGGGTTGACCTATTGTTCAAAACGGGATTATGAAAAAGGCTACGATTACATCAAAAAAGCATTTGATATTCGTAAAAAAATACAAGATCCAAAGGACCCCTCTATCGCTGAATCTTATAACAATGTTGCTCATGCGCTAAATGGAATGGGGCGTTTTGAGGAAGCTTTGGAATACGATTTAAAATGTATTGCTCTACGTGAGGAGATATTAGATCCGAATCATCCCGATTTGGCATTCTCATATAATAACATTGCAATCAATTATGGCCAACTAAATCAGGATGAGAAACGTCTTGAATTTCAAACCAAGGCTATGAACATTCGAGAGACAATCCTCGATCCGAAACACCCCGATTTAGCCGCAACCTACACTACTATGGGTGGCGCTTATTATGCACTTAGCGATTATGATAAAGCAGTTGATTATTACATCAAGGCCAAAAACATTCAAGAGGAGGTCCTGAACCCCTTTCACCCAAACCTTGCAACCACCTATGTAACACTTGGTAGCACTTTAAGGGCCAGTGGTGATTATGCGAATGCTGTTCAATATCAGCTGCAAGCAGCAAAAATTGGTGAACATATTTATGGACCGAACCATGTTGGCGTAACGCCATACTATAACAATTTGGCAAATACCTATCGCAATCTTGAACAGTTTGATAAGGCCCTTGAATTCGCCCTCAAGAGCCATAAGATTCGTGAATCAAATCTGGATCCTTCTGACCTAAAAATCGCCTATACACATCACACCCTTGCCGCAGTTTATATAGGACTTGAAAAATACGGGAAGGCCTTGAGTCATATTGAAAAGTCTATTGCCATAAGACAAAAGGTTTTGGATCTAAACCATCGCACTTTGGGGCATTCATACTCAACCAAAGCCAGAATACTGAATAGAATTAAGGACTATGATTCAGCATTAGAATTTCGTTTGAAAACCTTGAGAATTTATAAATCTTCGTACCCTGAGGTGCATTCAGGAATGGCTCGTGTTTATAGCAATCTGTCGTACGATTACTTTTATTTAAATCAATATGAAAATGCAAAACTGTATCAGGAAAAGGCTTTGCCGATTTATGCACAGATTTATGATGAGAATCATCCCTTGGTTCCTCAGGCCTATATCCATCTTAGCGATATTTCGCTTGGACTGAAAAACACTAAGGAAGCCGTGAAATATAAGGAAATAGCCGGCAAAATAATGCAAAATATTCCTGATGCAAATCGTGCTAGACTCGATCAGTTATTCTCTGAACTGATACAAAAGATTGACGCTGCCAAGAACGATTAGCTGAATTGGAAAACGATTCGTGGACATAATTTTCACCTAGAATGTTTTAGTAAGGCTTGATTCATCTTCATAATATTTCAAATAATTTTTTGGTCAATGCACGATTTGGTTGACTTCAAGATGCAAAAACCGAAGTATTTGAAGCAATCAATATTGTTATCCATGATAATTATTATTATGCCGAATATTCATTCAAAATGTTAATAAAGATTGGTAGAAAGGGATGCCATCAACCAAATAAAAATCTATATTACCCCTATTAATTTTTAAATAATCCCTCTTATGAAAAAAGTATTTACTTTAATGGCAGCGCTTTGCTGCTCTTTTTTATTTGCTCAAGACAATACCGAGCAAAAAGCTAACTATGTTGGAACAGTCTCCTATATGGAATATGTGACCTCGCTCGCGTCAAGGAGTAGTGATCTTATTCCTTCAGACAATTCAATCAAAGAAGCCAAAGACAAAAGATCACTTGGAAATCAGATCGTTATTGGCAAAGATCCTCAGACTCAGGACGATTACTTCGTAAGAAACAGAAATCCAAAAGAACAATCTAAACAAATCAAGGCTCCAAGCCTCGTTTTTGATGCCTATGCTTCTGGATCACAACCCACTGATCCATCATTGGCAGTTGGACCTAATCATGTTATGGTCGTATTTAATACTGGATTTACAATCTATGATAAGGCAGGAAATCAATTGGTGCCGCAAACAGCGCCGAATCCTGCAATTTTTCCTTCTGGCGGATGCTGCGATCTCACGGCCTCATATGATAATGCCGCTGACAGATGGGTGCTTACCTTTCTTGGAAATGGTGCTCAAATAGCAGTTTCTGATGGGCCAAATCCTGTGACTTCTGGCTGGTATGTATATACCATTAACGCTATTAATGATTATCAAAAATTGTCGGTCTGGAGCGATGGCTACTATATGACCGATAATACGGGTTCGTCCAATAAAGTTTGGGCCCTTGAACGCGATGCGATGTTGGCCGGAAATCCCGGAGCTCAAATTTTAGGCTTCAATTTACCGGGAATTGCTACAAGTGGTTTTTATAGTCCGCAGGCTTTCAATGTCACCGATAATAATTTACCGGCTGCAGGTGGAGCTCCAATTGTTTATTTACAGGACGATGCCTGGTCGGGAGTATCTTCCGATCATGTTAAGCTTTGGACCATAGATGTGAATTGGACAAGCCCTGGGAGTTCGACCATTTCAGCGGCTCAACAAATTTCAACAACGCCCTTTATAAGTGTTTTCGATAACGGAAGTTTTTCAAATCTTAAGCAACCCGGCCCTGGAAGAAAAATAAATGTCGATGCCTTGCAGGCAACCATTATGAATCAGGCACAATTCAGAAAATTTGCCGGTCATAATTCTGCAGTTTTTAATTTTGTAGTCGATACTGATGCAGGTAATGGTGAATTGGCCGGTGTACGCTGGTATGAATTCAGACAAAGTGGCGACAATCAACCCTGGTCGTTATACCAGGAAGGCACTTATACAGCAGCCAATGGAAAACATGCCTGGAATGCCAGTTTGGCCATGGATGCTTCCGGAAATATAGGTATGGGCTATACTGCAATGACAGGACCTTCTACCGGATCCACCATTTATATCAGTTCTTATTATACAGGCAGAAGCAGTACCGATCCTTTAGGCACAATGACTGCTGCGGAGGAACTCATATCACTTGGAGATGCTAAAATACCTGGAACACGTTATGGCGATTACAGCAAAATTGATGTTGATCCTTCCGATGATGAAACCTTTTGGTTTATCAATGAATATATGAACAATGGGAGAAAAGGTGTTGTAGGCGTATTCAAGTTTGCACCGGTTGTACCAGATACGCAACCTCCATCGATACCAACCAATTTGACTGCCGATAACGTTACTTCCAATTCGGCAATCTTAAACTGGACAGCCTCTACCGATAATGTTGGGGTAACGCATTATAATATTTCCCTGGATGGCAATTTTGTTGGAACCTCAACTTCAACATCCTTTAATTTAACCGGACTTGATCCATTAACGACATATAATGCAACTGTGAATGCTGAAGATGCTGCCGGCAACGTTTCAGGAAATGCATCAGTAGGTTTTACCACATTGGATGGCGGTACAGGAAATGGTGAAATTGCAGCCTATTATTTTGAAACCGGATGGCAAGGATGGACCGATGGCGGTAATGACTGTCAGCGACAAGCTTCAGCCAATTCATTTGAAGGCTCCTACTCTATTCGTTTAAGGGATGATTCGTCTACCTCTCTGGCGTTTTCTCCTGCATTGGATCTTAGTGGGAATTCTCAAGTTGAAATAGAATTCCACACTTATGCCAACAGCATGGAAAATGGAGAGAATTTCTTTGTTGAATTTTCCGACGGAGGAGCTTATCAGGTGATTGGTCAATATTTTAGTGGTACAGACTTCAATAATGGCGCTTTCTTTACAGATACCATCGTTCTTAGTTCTGCATCCTATACATTTAATGCGAACAACAGATTCAGAATACGTTGTAATGCCAGTGCTAACAACGATCAGATCTGGTTTGATCAGGTCATCATCACAGGAGATGCTGCAGCTCCTGCCATTGAAAATCCTGTTGATCCGGCCGTAAGTTTTAATTTGGAAAATGAAAACACCATTAAGTTGTTTCCAAATCCTGCACAGACCTTTTTAAATATCAAAATGACCGAAGTTCATTTTGAGCAGATTTATATTTTCAATTCAGCAGGAAAGTTGATGCACACCATTGACAATACAACTCGTGATATGAATGTTGATGTGTCCAGTTATACCTCAGGGACTTACTTCGTGAGCTTTGTCAAAAATGGACGAGCCTTAACCAAACGTTTTATTAAGAATTGATATCAATTATTGATTTTAAAAACCGCCTAAACCAGGCGGTTTTTTTATTGTTATCTTTATAAGAGGTTTTATTCGATTTGATTGACCTTGAGGCTATGAAAATTGTGAAAATCATAAGCATTGTATTACTCATTACATCGTGTAATAATAATGAGACCATTACCGACGACATCAACTTTCAAGATGATGCCAGCGCTGGTTGCCCGGGAGTGTTTTATCCCGATTGGCAAACCTCCAGTCATGTTTTGCCCTATCCTGTCGGCCAATCCTATACTATCGGATTAAGTCATTGCAGCGGCTTCCCACATATTGAAGGAGAACCCGATCAATTTGCTATAGATTTTATAATGGACGTTGGAACCCTGGTAACGGCATCGAGGCTTGGCACTATCATGTTTGTTGAAGAATCGGGATTGGACTTTGAATCTGTAAACAACATGGTTGTATTAAGAGATGAAGACGGTTATTTTCTTCAGTATCAACACCTAACCCATAACGGAGCCTTGGTTGAGGAAGGCGATATCGTTCAAATTGGCGATCCCATTGGATATAGTGGCGCCTCCGGGCTAGCCAGTTATCCTCATTTGCATTTCGTGGCTACCAGATTTGGTGATTGGATGTTTCCATATACGCAGTCTTACCCAATAACCTTTAGCAACACCACCGAAAATTCCAGAAGTTTGCTTCAGGGTGAAACTTATGAAGCTTTTCCATACTGAAGTTGTTCTGGAATATTTAAGAAAATTTTCTCATTTGAAGCAGATCTTGACTCTTCTTGCCCTATTTCTCCTGATATCTTTTAACGAAATTTCTAAGAATCACTTTTGGCACATTTACCTCCCATGTTTTTGAATTCTGAATCAGTTCGTCGGCTTCGTCAGCAGAAAAATAACCATGGTTCTTATAAATTTTAATTCGTAAGGCGATGCCCTCGTTATCCAGTTCAGTATGAAATTGAGTCGCATAAATGTTGTTCCTGAAGCGAATCATTTGAAACGGACAGTTTTCAGACCCCGCCAATAATGTCGCATCTTCCGGAAGGGTTTGACAAGCTTCCTTATGACCTACATAGGCCATGAATTTCGGAGCTATGCCTTGTAACAGCTCATCTTCCAAGCCCGTTGCTGTAAGTTTAATTTCTACAGCCCCTACCGCTTCGGAATAGTTTTCAGTAGAAACAATACCACCTTTATAGGCTACCAAAGAGCCAATACCATAGCATATGCCCATAATAGGAAAATCTGTTTCAAATATCTTAGTTAATAGCTTGTTGAGATCAGTTTCAAATTGTATCTGGTAGGGCGGTTTATTGTCTATGGCGTCACTAACATTACTTGGCCCACCACTCAAAACAATCCCGGAGTATGCTGCAAGGTTAATTGATGGAATTCCCTCTTTTTCCATTCTAACGCGATGCACCTCATCCTGTTCTAAACCTCCATATTTTAGTATGGCATCAAACTCATTATCGGATGCCTGATCATCGGGGCGTAATTGAAGAATTAAAAAGGGTTTCAAAATAAATATTTGGTTAAGCCAAAATAATTAAAAAATCAATAAAACTATTGGGGATCAATTATTTTCGAGCGCATTCTAATTTGTTTTAAATAACTTTATGTTTTCCAATCTAAAACAATATGATGAGAACATTTTTTTCAATAATCGCGATTGCCTTCTTTTCCATACTTAATCTTAACGCCCAAGCATTTGACAAACAACTAAAATTATTAGACGATTTTATAGTTGAAGGTATTGAGAAATGGAAGCCACCCGGTTTAGCTGTGACTGTTGTCAAAGATGACAACATCATCTTTACTAAAACCTATGGCAAACGAACTGTTGGTACAGATAAAAAGGTTGATGAAAATACTCTTTTTGGTTGTATGTCAACCACAAAAGCCTTTGTTTCTGCCGGATTGGCCATGCTGGTAGATGAAGGAAAAATTCAGTGGGATGATAAGGTTATTGATCATTTGCCTGATTTTCGATTAAAGGACGCCTATATCACCAGAGAATTGACCATACGAGATTTGTTAACCCATCGCTCAGGCTTAGGAAATTCTGATTATTTATGGAGCATGATGTCCATAAGCGGAGATAGTGCCTATCATAAACTCAAAGAAATCGATAAGTCCTATTCTTTGCGATCCAGTTTTATTTATCAGAATTTGATGTATCATACCGCCGGAAAGGTCATTGAAGAAAAAAGTGGCAAAGGCTGGGGGCAATTTCTTGACGAACGTATTTTTAAGCCGTTACAGATGAATAGAACCTATCCGTTATTGAGTTCAATTGAAACCTTCGAGAATAAAGCAGATGCTCATTATGATTTCGATGGGAAAATAACAAAAGTCCCTCAAATGAGTGTCGATAAAGTTGGTGCCGCTGGCTCGATGTGGTCCACAATTTCAGATATTGGCCAATGGATTAAATTTTTATTGAATGAAGGTCGGGTTGAAAATGACACTTTGATTCAACCGGCAACTTTTAAGGAGCTTTTTAAGCCACAACAACTCATACCTTCAAGTCAATTTTACCCAACTCAACAAGTGACAAAACCCAATTGGATGACCTATGGGCTGGGTTGGTTTCAACATGATTATAAAGACAAAATGGTCCAGTTTCATACCGGAAGCCTTCCGGGGATGGTCGCTATTGCCGGCATGATCCCGGAAGACAATGTGGGCGTTTACGTCATGGGAAATCTCGATCATGTAGAACTACGGCATGCCATCATGTATGCTGCTTTTGATCTGTTTACCGAAGGCAAACTCAGCCGAAATTGGAGCGAGGAATTGTATCCTATTTATCACCCTGAAGAAGCGGAAAAGGAAGAGCCTCAACGAACAGCAGGAACAAAACCCTCCTTCTTAGAAAATGATCTCCTCGGCAAATATCATCACGATCGCTTTGGCTGGGTTGAACTATCCAAAAAAGGCAATCAGCTGGAATTTAATATGAATAACACCATCTACGGCACTTTAAGCCATTGGCATTATGATACCTATAAAGCTGTTTTTAGGCGACAATATATGGGAGAGGGGATGATCAATTTCAGATTAGGAAGTAATGGCAAACTCAGTCATGCCGAGCTTTTTGGGGAGGACTTTATTAAATTATAATTTATAGAAATCGGTATAAAAGGAATAAGATCAAATAGATTAGCAGGTAGAACCTGTAAAAGTTCCGGTTTCTTAGATAGGCCTGATTATCAGGATAAATTGTTCCGAAAAGCCCTTTGATTTCCTTGATAAACAATGGTTTTATATTGATTTTCCAGTCGTTAGTCTGATACACAATTTTCCGGAATTTGCTTCTGTAATGGGTTAGCGGTAACCCCCAACCAATAAAAAGAAGTAACCAAACATGGTCTGTAATCCAATTAATCATATTTTTTCTTTGGAAACCAGGGGAAAAACGCATTCGTGCGCTTCACATAGTCCTTGTATTCAGGTTTTTTGTCGTCCAGTGATTTCTCTAGTAGTGCAACTCCAGAGATCTTTATTATTAAATAGGTCATAATTAAAGAACCCACGATCTGCCAATAGGCACCAGCGGCTAAAGAAAACAGTCCAAATGCCCACCATACCGTGGCATCACCAAAATAATTTGGATGCCTGGTATATTTCCATAGACCTGAGTCTAATACCTTTCCCTTGTTGGAAGGATTCGCTTTAAATCTTGCAAGCTGATAGTCGCCAACCGACTCAAACAGAAATCCGATCAACCACACTCCTAAAGCCATGTAGTCAATAAAATTTAAGGTATTAGTTGACGTATTGGAATGCACACCATAAAGCGGTAAAGAAATTAAACCTATTAACACGCCTTGCAGCAGAAACACTTGAAAGAAGCTTACCCACCAATAGCGATCGCGGCCATATGTTCTTCTGAATTCCTGATATCTGAAATCTTCGCCTTTCCCATAGTTCCGTATCAGCAAATAAACAGACAATCGCAATCCCCAAATGGCAACCAAAATAAAGACTATGAGTTGACGGGTAAAATGTTCATCATCATAGAAAAAATAGACAGTACTAGCCACAATAAATCCAATCCCCCAGAAGATATCGACGATGCTAACATTTTTTAAAGGAATACTGACTACCCAGAGCAGGGTCATTAAGATCATAATACCAACAAATGCCCAAAGTAATATCATTGTAAATCAATTAGATCTTGGTATGACTTTAATCACCTTTTTCATCACCGAATTTTCGATGACGATAAACTGAAATTGGTTCTTTTTAAGCGGCATTGGTATGGATTTTTGTCCGTAGATCTCATGGTTTTCAGAAAATAGTTTTCGCCCTAATAAGTCAAAAGATTTTATTTCCACAGTATCATACAGCCCGTTGATATGTAAGGCATTATTATAATAATTTGCCCTAATGGTTGAATTCTCCAAGGCATCGATGCTCAGCGTATTCCAGCACGCCGATTGATTTGGTATACCGCTAAAGCTAATATCATCCGATCCCTGGGTATTTGATGCAATGCCATCTCCATAACCTTCGTCATAGGTAAATCCGGTATGACTGACATAAACACCAACCAACATGAACGGATCATTTGCAGATAAGCCAATATCAGCAGCATCAAAACTAATTTCAAAAATTTCTTGTGTGTTTGAAACCAGCGTAGAGTTCACCGAATTTACAAACACCAGATCACCATTTCCTATTGGTCCGTTATTCGGGATGGTATATAAGCCTCCAGAATTGCTATCTATCGCTATGGCATGGGTCGCTTCAAAATCGACAGGAAAGGTTATGGTACTTCCAAACCCGTTAACATTACTGTTGGTTATTGCTATCCGATATCCATCAGCAGAATCATCAACAGTATTATCGATGACTGATCTTCCCGGATGTCCGGTGGCCAAATACAAAACCAAAACATCATTGAACTCCACGCCGGCCATGTCTGTACCCAATTTAAATGAAAAATTGATCATACTGCCGTTATACCCGCTGAAGTAATGACCAGTACCAACGACGCCTCCGGCGCCTACATTACCGTTCGCATAACAAGGTGGTGGCGGTGGTCCGTTTTGGGC
>JABDLA010000175.1 GCA_013001965.1 Flavobacteriaceae bacterium
GATATGGGTTGACATTGACAATAACTTCATCTGTGGCCTCACAGCCATTAAGGCTCACGACTACCGAATAAGTAGTTGTTTGGTCAGGTCCAACAGTAATACTTTGAGATGATTCTCCCGTACTCCAGAGATAAGAGCCTCCGCCAGTTGCGGTTAATGTTGTTGTTTCTCCTTCACAAATACTAATATCTTCTCCGGCGTCGGCATTTGGTAACGGATTAACGAATACCGTGACATCATCGGAATCTGAACTTCCTCCAAGGAAAACCGTCACCGTAAATGTGGTTGTTTGAGTCGGACTTACCACAATCGATTCAGTGGTTTCACCTGTACTCCATTGATAGGTATCTCCACCGGTTGCAGTTAACGTATAACTTTCACCTTCACATATCGTCACATCTTCACCCGCATCAGCTACCACCTGTCCATCTACAATAACCAAGACTGTATCATTATCTTCACAACCATTCGTGTTGACTGTAACGGTATAGGCTGTTGTATTTGCCGGGCTTACAATAATACTTTGGGTCGTTTCACCGGTACTCCAAATATAAGTACCTCCTCCACTTGCCGTCAAGGTTGCACTACCTCCGGCTGTTATATTTTGATCGGGGCCGGCATTGGCCGCCGGAATTGGGTTAACAGTAATAATTACATCGTCTGAATCAGAACAGCCATTGTTGTCAATAGTTACTGAATATGTTGTTGTTTGATCTGGACTAACATTAATACTTTGTGTCGTTTCTCCTGTACTCCATAAATAACTCAGTCCGTCTGAAGCAGTTAAAGTCACCGTTTCGCCTTCACATATGGATATGTCCGGGCCTAAATCGGCAATTGGCATTGTATTTACTGTTACCTGAACATCATCAATGTCCTGGCATCCATTATCATCAACAGTGACAAAATAAACCGTTGTAATCGTAGGACTGACAATAATACTTTGGGTTGTTTCACCCGTACTCCAATTATAAGTTGTACCGCCTGTTGCAGTAAGCGTAACACTATCGCCTTCGCATATATCAACATCGGCACCTGCATAGGCAATTACGGCATCGTTAACAAATACGGTAACCATATCGCTGTCTTCACAACCGTTTTGATAAGCCGTAACCGTATAAGTAGTATCAACAGCGGGGTTAACAGTAATGCTTTGTGTCGTCTCACCTGTACTCCATAAATAAGTATCACCACCTGATGCTGTTAGGGTTCGCTCTTCTCCAAAGCAAATACTTACGTCATTACCTGCAAAGGCCACAATTTCAGAGCTTACTGTTACAGTGACATCATCGGTATCCTGGCAGCCGTTGGCTGTTGAAACAAGAACAGAATAGTTAGTATCTGATGTTGGACTTACAGTGATACTTTGAGTTGTTTCACCTGTATTCCATAAATAGGAATCACCTCCTGTGGCGGTTAAAATGGTACTCTCGCCTTCACATATGGCAACATCAGGTCCTGCATCGGCAACCGGTGTTGGTTCAACAAAAACGGTAACCTCATCGGTATCTGAATTTCCATTTTGATTATTTCCGGTATATGAAGTTACTATATATGTAGTCGTAACGATTGGGCTAACCGTAATGCTTTCAGTTGTTTCTCCTGTACTCCATTCCACACTGTTTCCACCCGAAGCTGTTAAAACTGCAGATTCGCCTTCACAGATAGTCACATCTTCGCCGGCATAGGCCGATATCTGACCATTAATTGATACAGTTACGGTATCGGAGTCTTCACAGTTTCCATTGAAAACAGTAACTGTATAATGCGTTGTACTTGTTGGTGTAACAAGTATGGACTGTGTTGTTTCACCCGTGCTCCATAAATAGGTTCCGCCGCCATTGGCAGTTAAGGTCGCACTTTGACCGTTGTTAATATTTTGATTTGGGCCGGCATCGGCAACCGGTGTTTCATTTACGGTGACAACTACCTCATCAGTAGCTTCACAGTTGTTTTGAGTCACTACGACAGAATAGGTCGTCGTTATATTTGGATTTACTGTTATTGTTTGTGTTGTTTCACCTGTGCTCCATAGGTAGCTATCACCACCAAAGGCCGCGAGTGAGGCAGTTTCTCCCTGACAGATTTCAACATCATTTCCGGCATTTGCTTCCGGCAAAGGATCTACATAGACCGTTACATCATCAGAATCAGACTCATTCCCAACCGTTGCTGTAACCGTATACACGGTTGTAACATTCGGTCCTACTGTAATACTTTGGGTAGTTTCTCCGGTACTCCATAAATAAGAATCACCACCTGAAGCCGTTAAGACTGTTGTGCTTCCTTCACAAATGGTCACGTCCTCACCGGCATTGGCAACAACGTTTCCGGTAAGAACGGTAATATTTACTGAATCACTGGATTCACATCCGTTTTGATAAACTGTAACCGAATATGTTGTATCAATTGTTGGACTTACGGTAATACTTTGGGTCGTTTCTCCTGTACTCCAAAGGTAGCTGTCACCACCTGTGGCAGTTAAAGTCGTTGATTCTCCTAAATTAATACTAACATCAGCGCCAGCATCGGCATTAGGTAAGGGCGTAACAAATACAACAACATCATCAGAATCGGACACATTGCCAATTGTAGCGATAACCGAATAGGCCGTTGTACTATTCGGGCTTACTGTGATGGATGCAGTCGTTTCACCTGTACTCCACTGATAGGAATCTCCTCCAGAAGCCGTAAGTGTGGTACTTTCGCCTTCGCAAATTGTGACATCAGGCCCTGCATCGGCAACAACGTTTTCGTTTACGGTTACAATAACATCATCAGTGGCTTCACAGCCATTTAAATTAACTGTTACCGTATAGGTTGTTGTAATACTTGGGCTTACAGTGATACTTTGTGTTGTTTCACCTGTACTCCATAAATAGGTACCTCCGCCTGAAGCTGTCAGGGTTGTACTGTTTCCATTTATAATGCTTACGTCATTGCCTGCATTGGCATTTGGCATAGGATTTACGAACACCATAACGCTATCTGAATCGGAAGCGTTTCCAATTGTGACAATGACAGAATAAGATGTTGAAGCATTTGGTGAAACTGTTATACTTTGAGTGGTTTCCCCGGTACTCCAATGGTAGGTGCCTCCACCGGTTGCGGTTAAAACCGTGCTTTCGCCTTCGCAGATGGTGACATCAGGGCCGGCATCGGCATCAACGACAACATCTTCGACGGTCACGATTACTGAATCTTCAGAATCACATCCATTTTGGGACACCGTTACCGTATAAGTTGTTGTTACTGTTGGGCTAACAGTTATACTTTGAGTTGTTTGTCCTGTATTCCATAAATAGGTGCCACCTCCTGTTGCCGTTAAGGTTGTGCTTTCACCAAAAGTTATGGTCACATCATTTCCGGCGTTCGCATTTGGCGAAGGATCTACCGTAACTATGACTTCATCCGTGTCTTCACAAATATTATTAGCAACAGTAACAGAATAGGTAGTATCACTAGAAGGGCTAACAGTAATCGATTGTGTTGTTTGTCCGGTGTTCCATTGGTATGATGTTCCACCTGAGGCTGTAAGGGTAATGGTTTCTCCATCGCAAATGCTGACGTCATCGCCGGCATTTGCGACGGGTAAAGGGGTTACAAAAACAGTAACGGTATCTGTGGTTGTATTACCACCCGTATGTGTTCCTGTAACCGTGTAGGTTGTTGTGACCAGAGGGGTCACGGTTATACTTGCGGTTGTTTGGCCCGTATTCCAGGCATATGAATTGGCACCACTTGCACTAAGGGTTGCACTTTCCCCTTCACAGATCGTTTGGTTATTTCCGGCATTGACCTGATCACCCGCATTGGCTACTTCAACAACCCATGCAAAGGCATAATTTTGATTTTCGGTTTGTGGGTCTTCCATATTACTGGCGAACATCACCTTGGTTCCGTCCTGATTAGGTACAGCCTGAGGCTGATGTTTGTAACCGGCAAGACTATTTGAATAATGTTTTGTAAATCGTTGAACGGTCAGCTGTCCTCCGGGTTTATTATCGAGTTTAATGGCAAAAACTTCCCTAAAGGAAGCATAATCCTGTGGTTGGGAATATTGTCCGTGATCATTCACATATACCCAACCCGGACGATCGATATTTCTTAAACTCACATGACCTCCAGAAACATAGGTATATGAGAATCCATTGGCTGTATTACCAACACCATCGAGCCTAAAGGATCGGATGGCATTATTATCATTACACACCCAGACCTCATTACCGTTGATATCATAACCCACATCGCTATGTGGAGACTCATCATATAAGTGACGAATGTGATTAAAATTCAGATCGTATACGTTTGTTCCCTGTATATTATTGCTCCCATCAACGCCACCGGTAACAATATATTGCTTAGAAGGTGAGATCTTGATCGTTTCAAGATCTACAGGGCCAACAAGCATTTCTGCCATAACGGTTTTTGTAAAGGTGTTGAAGAGAATAGCATAATAATTTCCATTTGAAGCTTTATATCCGTTTAAACCAACCAACTCATCATCATATGACAAATAGCCGGAGCCGTTACCCATTTTCACGGTAGTATAGCCATGCGGACTAAAATCATATTCCAGGACTTGTACGCCTGTTGTAATATCGGTGGTATAAAAACGGTTATCATAAAAATAGTAAGTCTTATTTGGATCGACGTGAGACCAGTAGCGTTCCAAATCAACGGGACCGTCGAGGATCTCATAAGTTTCGCCATCGAGAATATAGCTAGCCCCTGAATTATACAATTGGATCTTGGTCCCATCTGCGTTCCAGGGCTGATTGGTGACGTACTCATGTCTTAGGGCGTTATTATCACCGCCCATATTAGCTAATGAGGAAATTCGGGTCACTTGATTACCGAAATTCTCATCGCTAAATGGTTGTAAATAACCGGGTAAACTATTTGGAGGATTATAACTAACGTTAGTTAAATTTGAATCAGGTGGATAATTCTGTGCATGAGCTCTTTCAATTGAAAAAACTATGACTGAAATACACAATGTTAAGTTAAGGACAAAGCTAGTTGCTTTGAGCTTCTGGGGTCTCAGGGATTTCATCTACAATAAATTTGGGGCGCATAACCATTTCTTATTTATGCGGTTGACAATTATAAACAAAAATTTAAGATTTACAAGATAAAATACATTATTATTCGATGTAATGCATTATTTTGTAAGATTTAAGTTACTTTTGTTTAATTTAAACTATTTAATGTAGTTGAAGAATAGGCAATTTTAGAGATATACGTTGAGCATGAAAATTTGGATCATTTTATCCCGAAAAAAAAACAAAAACTCATGACTTCTTAGCAAAATGGCTAATAATTATTGAGAATCTAGTATTTCCTTCTTACAAAAAAAATTAAGTTTGTCACTGTAAAACTTCGCTAAATGAACAATGTGAGCATAACAAATCTCGATCAAATGGATCTGCTGCGTGTGGTAGGTATCCTTATCGTTGTTCTCAGGCATTGTTTTGCCCCATATACCAACAGCTGGGACGTTAGTGAGTTTTATGAATACAATGAAGCTGCCGATTTTATTGGAAAGTATATTTCAACCATTTCAATGCCTTTATTTGTTTTTATATCAGGTTACATCTATAGTTATTTGCGAAACGCCTTAAACAAATACCCGACCTACAAAATACTGGTCAGCAAAAAGACCCGGCGACTGTTAATTCCTTACATAGTCTTTGCACCTATATATATATACTTCTTCCTGGATTTTAATTCGACCCTGTCGTTTATGAAATATCTATGGACGGGAAGTGGCCACCTGTGGTTCTTATTGATGATGTTTATATTATTCCTGATGTTTTACAATTTTGAAGACTTTTTCAAAAAGAAACTCAAATTCGGTTTTGGTATCTCCCTACTACTCTATGCGCTGGTATTACCTATGCATTATATTGAAATGAATCCATTTGCACATGTATTCAAATATTTCATATTCTTTTATTTAGGCTATGTCTTTCTTATTCATCATGCCGCTGTAATTTCATTTTTGAAAGGAAAGGCAATCTGGTTGTTTATAGCACATGCGGTTTTATTTACAGTGTATTTTTATGTACTAAAAAATTCAGATGGAATCCTATTGATATCCCTGGTGAAGCAAGGATTGTTGATTCTTAGCCTGCTGTCACTTGGTTTTATTTATTCCTTTCTTGACGACTTGTTTAAGAAATTAAACGATTTTCTCACAACATGTCGTCCCCAGATCAAACTCATCAATAAGAACAGTTATTACATATATATATTTCATCAACCCATCCTACAGCTTTTCTTCGGAATTGCCCTTGTACAGAAGTTGCCCATCACTGTCGTTGTTATCTCCTCCTTTATTGTCGCCGTGCTTCTATCCCTGTTATTGAGCATCCTGGTTCAAAAGACCAAACTCGGAAAAAATTTAATTGGTGCTTAGCAGTTTGCAATTATAAGTTTGTCCCTTATTTGTGCAATTGAACAATAATTTCGCCTTAAAATCAAATTTAAATATATCTTGCATACTAAATGCTGTTACCCAAACCGATGGATAAATTCAAGTTTTATCTTAATAAATTCAAGATTTATATCACAAATTCTGCTTGGGTTCTTGGAGGCATTATTATTAGAGCTATTATCACCATATTTATTGTTTCTCAAATTGCAAGTCATATCGGTACTTCCGAATTTGGCTGGTACAACCTTGGGATCTCTGTATTTACTGTATTGTATGCTGTTTCGGCTTTAGGGCTAAATCCGTCCTTTCTTATCAAATATTTGGTCAAGGGTGATTATAAGGAAGAACGTGTTTTAGGAACCGCCCTGTATTCGCGCCTTTCGGCATCATTCATCATTCTATTGCTACTGGCTGCATGGATTTATTTTTTCACTTCAGAACCCAATTATTGGGTCTTGATCATTGCGAGTTCCGCCATATTCTTTCAAGCTTCAGAAGTTATAAAGTCCTATTACCAATGGAAATTGCGCGCCGATGTCTATGTTACCATCACGACGGTTTCATTGGTTATTGAAGCACTGCTGTTATTATATGGGCTATATAAAGGTTTTGGACTCCTCTATTTCATTTCAGTGTATGCTTTAGAGCGGCTGATGATCTTGATCGGTTTACTTTTTGTATTTAACCTGGAGATAAAATTAAAACACCTTAAATTCGATATTGCATTTTTTAAAACCTTGTTCCTTCAGTCCTGGCCATTATTATTTGGCGCCTTACTCACGGCTTTATATGCCAGGTTCGACCAGATCCTGATCAAATATTTTCTTACTGCGACCGATCTTGGAATATACGGTACCGCAATTATTTTAACTCAAATATGGTTGATCATACCGAGTCTGATCATACCGGTGATCTATCCAAAAATCGCGCAGTTGAAAAATAATTCCGATCCTACAAAATACCATCAGTTAATTCTCTTTCTTTATGGCTTGCTGAATTATTCGGCCATTATCATTGTCCTGTTTATTCTTATTTTTGGTGAGTGGATCATTTTATCTTTATATGGCGCAGATTATATCGACAGTGTTTATTTACTATATATATTGATCTTTAATATGCTCATACTGTTCCAAAGTCATTTGACTTCCAGCGTAATGATCATAGAAAATGAAGAGAAGTACCTTTTAAAAATCAAGGTTGTTAGTGTGATTGTGAATATCTCATTGAATATTGCTTTATTGGCAACGATGGGCGTGAAATTTGCCGCCTATTCGCTCATTATCGCTTCAGTCATTTCCTGGATCGTCATGGCCTTATTCAATAAAAAAATGACTCAATTGCTCGTATTGAATCTAAAATCATTTTTAGCCCCTTTATATCTTAAACAATTGTTGAAATGAAGCATGTAATCGCCATACTAATTGTATTCCTTGCAGCAAGCCTTGATGTGTATTTGTTTCGAGCGAATATTCTGCCGCTCAGGCCTTCACAGTTCATCATTCCTTTGTTCTTTATGGTCTCTCTGATGGCCTATGGTATAAAGGAAGTGGTTACAACAGTCAGAACGCATTCCTTTAAATTCTTAGTGGTTTTTGTTTTGCTAGCCACAGTGTTCAGTATGAATTCTGAAGCCTCAGAGTCATCGATTTTTACCGAATTAGCTAATAGTGTCATTACCTTACTCATCTACGTTTTTACTTTGGTTTATTTTAAAAATGCGAGCACAAAGGAGAAAAAGATCGTCCTGTTCGCTTCAATCACAATCTTAGGATTGAGTATCTGGTACGACACTTTCATCGGACTGGATATCGTTGGCGAAGGCAACATTCGAAAAGGCGGATTTGCCGAAAATCCAAATAAAGGGGCTTCCGCCATAAAGTTTCTGGGTTTTGCCCTCCTCCTATTACTCACTAAAACAAAAGACCGAGTAGCCATTCTTGTCTTGATCACAGCCACCATATTTATTACTTTCTCGAAAAGCGGACTCTTATCCCTTATCATTTTTACGGTAATGCTCATGATAAATAAATGGGAACGCCCCTTCAATGTAAGAGGTGAAAATGTATTTCTTGCCGGATTCAAAATAGCAGCGGCCCTGGCCATATCGATAGTTTTACTTACCAACCTGGCCAATTTCGTACAATCAAAGGTGCCGGCCTTTACACAAGGAGATGCCGCCCAACGGATCAATCAAATATTGGGTAAATCAGAACAAGCTGCTGTTTCAACTAAACGTTATAGTGAGTTTAATGGACGCATGAGAATTGCAGAAATTTATTACAATAAATTCATGGACAACCCCTATGGATATGGTACCGGCTATTCGAATGATGGTCTTGTAAACAGGCTCGACACTCACAATTATTATTTAAAAGTTGCGGTGGATTATAGTTTTGTTGGGTTGCTCATATTATTAGCCTATCTTTTTTATTTGATCAAACGTTCATTAGATTTTAATAATTACCATTATTTTATATTTGCTTTTCTTCTTTTATTTGAATGTTTTATATCCCACGATCTTTTTGTAGAACGCGCGGTAATTATTGTCCTGGCATTTATGGATAGTAATTTATTCTTTAGAAAAACCGAAGATTGATATGTGCGGAATTTTTGGAACCACAATAGCATATAATCGCGAACAGCTTGATGAAAAGGTCAAAAGAACGGCATTCAGAGGGCCTGATCAATTGGCCCATGAGACCTTTATTTCGTCCAACCATGAAGTCACCTTTGGGCATAACCGCTTGTCGATAATAGATCTTGATCCGCGTTCAAACCAGCCATTCACCTATGGTGAACATATTCATTTGGTGTTTAACGGCGAGATCTACAATTTTAAAACGATCAAGGCCGATCTTCAATCTCATGGCTATGAATTCCATACAACCGGCGATACCGAAGTTATATGTGCCGCCTATTTGCACTACGGAACCGATTGCGTAAAACATTTTAACGGATTTTTTACCATAGTAATTTTTGATAAGCAAAAACAATTACTGTTTGGGGCCAGGGATCGCATGGGGCAAAAACCTTTCTACTATTATCATAACGGCAAGAACTTTGAATTTGCCAGTCAGATATCCCCAATACAATTGTACAATAGGAATTTAACGATATCAAGCAAGGCCATTCATTATTATTTGGCCTGGGGCTATGTCCCGGACCCCTATTCGATTTTTAATGAAATTAAAAAATTAGAAGCAGGCCATAGTTTTACCTATGATTTGAATTCAGGTGAATTCAAATTAGAGCAATATTGGGATATCGATTTTACAGGTAAAGAGCAGTTTGATGGTAATTTCGAAGAAGCGAAGTCAACATTGGATGACATTTTGAGCGATGCCGTAAAAACGAGACTATTCGCCGATGTTCCGGTGGGCGTCTTTTTGTCCGGTGGTATTGATTCCTCCCTGATCTCGACACTGGCAGCCAAGACATCTTCCTCTAAGGTCAAAACCTTTAATGTGAAATTCAATGAAAAAGGTTTTGATGAAAGTGTCTATGCGCAGCAAGTGGCAAAGTATTTAGGTACAGACCATCATATTATTGAATGTAATTATAAAGAAGGTATTGATCTGATTGAAAATTTCTGTTATTATTTTGATGAACCCTTCGCCGATTCATCTGCCATACCTTCGATGCTGCTTTCAAAATATACCAAACAGCATGTCACAGTTGCCCTATCAGGTGATGCCGGTGATGAAAATTTTCTGGGTTATCATCGTTATGATTTTATTCGCCGTGTTGACAAATCGATGAAAGTTCCTGCGCCTCTTCGAAAACTATCGTCCATGGTACTTAAAATGTCTCCTAGCTACAGGCATAAATTTATTTCAAATGTCCTTCGCTTAAGGAATACCAATGAGGCTTATTTATATGCCATGACGGGTTCAAATTCTTCCTGGTTTGACTTCGATGATTTTTTGGACTTAAAAGAACGAAAATACCTTGAACATGATCATAAAAACCTGTTTGAACGGGTTTCTGATTTCGATCTTAAAACCTATTTGAACGGCGATATCAATACCAAAGTTGACCGAGCATCTATGGCCTATTCACTTGAGGTAAGAGCGCCTTTACAGGATCACCGTATCGTTGAATTTTCAAGAAGTTTACCAACAAACTATAAATATGCCAATGGAGAAATGAAATTGATTTTAAAATCATTACTCCATGATTATGTCCCCGAACATATCTTTGACAGGCCCAAGTCGGGATTTACCATGCCCTTTGGTAATTGGTTTAAAAATGATCTTAAAGCATTCGTTATGGATGAATTAAGCGATATGAATCTGAAGGAAATTCCGGGTATCAAAGTACCAGCCGTGAAGCGAATCATTGACGAACACATGGGAAATAAATGGAATCACTATCTGTCCATATGGAAATTACTGGTTCTTAAGCAATGGCTTTCAAATAATGGGGCCGGTATTTCAATTAAATAATAGACTTTAATGACAGATTCAAAAATTAAAATACTTTTCATTCTGCCTTCGCTCAGGGCCGGTGGCGCCGAACGCGTCATATCCTTTGTTGCCGAGAATATCGATAAAAGCAGCTTCGACCCTATTCTGCTCATCATCGGAAATGAGGATGAAAGTGTTTATAAAACGAATCCTGAAACTACCATTTTTCTAAACAAGAGGCGTGTTCTGCTTGGTATTCATGGGATTTATAAACACATTAGAAAGTTAAAGCCCCAAATTGTAGTGACATCTGTTGGTCATCTTACAGGAATCACGGCCTTTATCGGGATTTTCTTCAGAAAAATAAAGTTTGTTACGCGGGAAACGAATATCAGAAGGATCAAGATTCAATACAACCCGCCGGCACGAACCTATACGCGCTTCGTCAGTCATTTTAGTTATCGCTTTTTAGATCTCGCTATTTGCCAGTCCCAGGACATGGCCACTGAAACGAAACGATTATACAATTTTAAAGATGAAAAGATCAGGGTCATTAATAATCCTATCACTACAACTTTCAATGACATTGAGGTTAATGATATCAATAATGGCATTCCACAATTTATAACCGTGGGACGGCTTTCACGAGATAAAGGGCATGCCCGTGTGCTTGAGGCTTTAGCCAAATTGGATTTTAATTTTAATTATCTGATTATTGGGAAAGGCCAGGAAAAGGAGCACCTTGACCAACTCATAAAAGATCTTAATTTGGAATCTAAGATCGAAACCATTAATTATACTAATAAAGTACCTGAATTCCTGCAAAAAGCCGATGTGTTTTTACAGGGCTCATATGCCGAAGGATTTCCGAATGCCTTACTCGAAAGCTGTGCCGTAGGGACACCAGCCCTTGCCTTCAAATCGGTCGGTGGAACTTCCGAAATCATTGATGATGGGATCAACGGTTATATCGTGGAGGATGAAGCTGAATTCATCAAAAAAATTCAGCAAATGACCACAACTAAATTGGACAGACATAAGGTACGTCAATCGGTTTTTAATAAATTTAACGAAGCTAAAATCCTGAAACAATACGAAACCGTTTTTAAAAATTTAATCAGAAGGAAGCGCCCGAATAAATGAATTTACTATTTGTACTTACAACAGATTCATTAGGTGGAGCCGAGCAATATTTAAAAATGCTCGTCCACCATCATAAGGGTGAAGACATTTCAATATATTATTTTAAAAACAATAAACGCGGACAATGGGATGATGTGGAGTCTTTTGCTAAAAAACATCTGATCTCCTCGGTTCATGAAGTCACCGGGATCATTGGCTTTGTTTTCATGATGTTATTTAAGCGAAAACGCTATGATTATGTGTACACCTCACATATCTATACAACTGC
This sequence comes from Flavobacteriaceae bacterium, assembly GCA_013001965.1. Lineage (GTDB taxonomy): Bacteria > Bacteroidota > Bacteroidia > Flavobacteriales > Flavobacteriaceae > JABDLA01. Next base: position 12,257 of record JABDLA010000175.1, read on the forward strand.
CCTTGTTGGCATGTTAAAATCGCTGGGCATCATTAGATCGACCTATTTTGTCGCCCGTGAATCAACCTCCATTTTTCTTAGGTTTAAAGGCTTTATGCTCAGGTTTTATTCATTTTTATATAAGATCGGTTATCGCAAAATCGATTTACTCATTTGTCAGACCGAAGAGATGAAAAATCAATTACTCGAACATTTTCCAAATATCCGCAAGCGAACAAAAATAAAGGTTATACCGAATCCTATTGACCTGGGTGGTAAATCTGAATTGGCGAACCAAGATTTAGATGACATTTTTAAAGTGAATTGTTTGGTATCTGCAGGAAGGCTCATCGAACTCAAAGGATATAATTTTCTTATTGAAGCCTTTGAACAACTGAAAAAAGAACATCCGAAATTAAAATTGGTTATTTTAGGACGAGGACCCTTAAAAGAAGTCATCGAGCAACAGGTTGATAACAGCATTTATAAAAACGATATTTTTATGCAGGGACGTGTAGATAACGTCTACAATTATTTTAAACATGCTCAAGTATGCGTTGTTTCTTCACTGATAGAAGGATTTCCAAATGTGCTTTTGCAAATGATGTCTCAAAATGATAAAGTAGTCAGTACATTATGTGCGGGCGGAATAGACGAAATTGACGGCATATATACCGCCGAACCCGGAAATACTGAGGCGTTGGCAAAAGCCATTCACTTGGCCCTAACTGAGGATACAAGTGGCAACAGAAAACGCTTTGATGACTATTTGGATCAAAGAAGCATAGAACGATTTGTACAACAGCTAAATGCCGAATTGATTAACGCATGAAAAAACTCATAAGAATAACGACAATTCCTACCTCTTTACGCACCCTGTTAAGAGGACAATTGCGTTTTATGAGCCAATATTATGAGGTTATTGGAATAGCCAGTAATGGTGATGCATTGAATGAAGTTATTCAAAACGAAGGTGTGAGGGTCCATGCCATTGAAATGACTCGTATAATATCGCCATTATCCGATCTGAAGTCCGTATTTAATCTTTATCGATTTTTCAAAAAGGAAAAACCATTTATTGTTCATACCCATACGCCAAAGGCCGGTATTGCCGGGATGTTAGCTGCCAAATTGGCCGGGATACCCCATCGTATTCACACTGTGGCCGGAATGCCTTTACTGGAAGAAACAGGCATTAAACGAATGCTTCTGGATTGGGTTGAAAAAAGGACTTATGCCTATGCAACAGAAGTATGGCCAAATTCGAAGGGATTAAAGGAGATCATAATTAAATATAATTATACCAGGCCAGACAAAGTTAAGGTCATTGGAAACGGAAGCTCCAACGGCATTGATGTACATCATTATAACACCGCCAAAGTTTCAACTTATGATGCGGATTCGCTGCGTCAAAAATTGAAAATTAAATCTTCCGATTTCATCTTTATTTTTATCGGAAGAATTGTTCAGGACAAAGGCATAAATGAGCTTGTCGAAGCTTTCGATCAGCTTTCAAAAGCCCATCATGATATAAAACTGATTTTGGTTGGGCCTCATGAAAATCATCTTGATCCATTAAGAGATGACACCGAGGCGAAAATCAACAGCAATCCAAATATAAGTGCTGTTGGTGCCATCAAAGACATCCGTCCCTATGTAACGATATCGAATGTCCTGACCTTTCCAAGTTATCGCGAAGGATTTCCTAATGTCGTTTTACAAGCCTCGTCCATGGAACGGCCATGTATTGTAAGTAATATTAACGGTTGCAATGAAATAATAAAAGATGGATTTAATGGCCTGATCATTCCTCCGAAAGACGTTAATGCACTTCGCGAAGCCATGGAATTCTGCTTGAAGAATCCTGAAGAATTACAAAAAATGGCCAATAACGCACGCCCAAATATTGTAAAGAATTACGAACAAGAGTATATTTGGAATGCCATACTAGCCGAATATAAGAGCTTAGACGATCAATAATGTCAATATATTCATCCATCCTAAAACGCTTGATTGATTTTATAGCAGCCATCATATTATTTATTATCTCCTTACCCGTTTTTGTAATTGTGATGTTCCTATTATTGATTTCAAATAAAGGGAAGGCCTTTTTCCTTCAGGGTCGACCCGGTAAGAAAGAAAAGATATTTAAGATCATAAAGTTCAAGACAATGAACGATAATAAAGATGATCATGGGCAACTCCTGCCTCCCACTCAACGATTGACCAAAACAGGCATCTTTGTTAGAAAATATTCTTTGGATGAAATTCCCCAGCTATTAAATGTGATCAAGGGTGATATGAGTTTGATTGGCCCAAGGCCTTTATTGGTTAGATATTTACCTTTGTATAATGATTTTCAAAAACAACGGCATTTGATAAGACCCGGAATAACCGGCTGGGCCCAGGTTAATGGAAGAAACGCCATCAGCTGGGAAAGAAAATTTGAATTGGATGTCTGGTACGTTAAAAACATGTCCTTTCTAATAGATCTGAAGATTCTTATAATGACTATAAAAAAGGTCTTTAAAAATGATGGGATTTATTCGGTAGATAACGATATTATGCCGGATTTTGAAGGCAGTGAACCAAATCATAACAACGCTTAATGATGATGCAAAACATACTTTTTACTTGTGCCGGAAGACGCAATTACTTGATTAATTATTTTAAGGACGCCTTAAATGGCCAGGGAAAAGTATTTGCCACAGATCAAAGTGTTACGGCTCCGGCTATGGTTGATGCTGATATTGCCATTAAAGTACCCGGAATATACGCCAATGATTATATCAAAACATTGATTGCAATCATTGAAGAACATAAGATTACAGCAGTGATCTCTTTAAACGACCTTGAACTTCCAATACTTTCAGGAAATAAGGCCGTCATTGAAGCCACAGGAGCCCAACTGATTGTTTCTGATGAACAGGTAATAAATAGCGCTTCCGATAAATGGGAAACCTTCAAATTTATCGAGCAATTGGGCTTAAATTCGCCTAAATCATATATCGCATTGGAAAAATCCCTTGAGGCGATTAAGAATGGGGACATCCAATTTCCATTGGTCCTGAAACCACGTTGGGGAAGTGCTTCTTTTGGAATCTATTTTCCTCAAAATGAAACCGAATTAAAACTTGCCTATAAATTACAGCAACTTGAGCTGGAACGTTCTATTTTCAATGAAGTTAGTAAGTCTGATATGGATCATGCTATTCTGATTCAGGAAAAATTGGGTGGTATCGAGTATGGCATGGATGTCCTTAATGATTTTAAAGGAAACTACCGGGCGACTTTCGCAAGAGAAAAGTTAAGCATGCGATCGGGTGAAACCGATAAGGCGGTTTCGATAATCGATCCTCAGCTCGAAGACATTGGCAGGTCGATTGGAGAGAATTTAAAGCATATTGGTAATTTGGATTGTGATGTTTTTAAATCTAATAATAACTATTATGTTTTAGAATTAAATCCCAGATTTGGAGGTGGTTATCCGTTCTCACATGAAGCAGGAGTTAATACTGCTGCAATCTATATTGAGTGGCTCAATAATTCAGATGACATTGATCGTTTTATCAATTACAAGGAAGGACTGTCTTTTTCAAAATGTGACCGGCTGATCAACATTACTGATCGAAGCTAATTTTCTGAACCGCTTTGCTTCCCATAATTATATAGTCGTTGTCACTATTGTTTTTATAGACCTTGACCAGGGCTTCTGGTTCAGGATTTGCGAAGAGAAATGAATACAGGAATTTTTTTAAGAAATTATATTGCTCTAAAGTGATATCCACCTCTTTATAGTTAGAATCCGGTTCAAAATCACTAAGTTTTTCAATTTGAAATTTACGTTCTATCCTGGTTTGCTTCTTGCCTTTACCCAAAATAAAGCGGAGTTTCCTATAAAATGCGTTTAAATTCTTCTTTCTAAGGTATAGTTTAAACTTGAAGAAGAAAGCGATCATTGAAGCAATCAAATTAGCTATTATTGACCTTGAATCGTATAAAATATGATACTCAAAATCATATATTTCATTGCCCCATTTGTTCTTATATTCAAAATCTCCCTTAGAGAAATCTGAGATCTGAATATTATTTTCAAAACACCAATCCAACAGTTTGATAATGGAGGTCTTTCCGATGCTGAACTTATAATAGTCGGGGTCAAAGACTGTAATGGTCTCAAATATTATGGAATCGGCATGGAAATTAAGCGTAATCCCAATTGGCGTATCATCCTTGTAAACCACTAATAAAGAGGCTTTATTGTCATTTATGCATTTGAAGACCAGATCGGAGTAATAATTCCATTTTTGAGATCCTAGATGATGATAATCGGTTTGTTTCTCGTAAAATCTGATGCTTAACAAATCATGAAACTGATCAAAAATAAGCTTAAAGTCGGATTCATTTATCTGCCCAATGATGAATTTATAATCAATATTAAAGCAGGTTTCCAACCGCCTTTGGTTCGAACGGAATTCCCTGCGGTTTTTTCCGCTGAAACGGCTTTTTATATATTCTTCAGAATTCGTAAATCCATCTAAATTCATGAGAAATCCCTTATACTGAAATACCCGTTTTAATTTTAATTTTGAATATCTTTCCGGAGGAACAACCTTAAAATAGGACGGCACATCATAAATGAGGAAAACTTTATTTTTAAAATCCTGATAATCTGTATTTAATGAATAATATATGCCTTTGGTGAGGTTTTTTCCAACATTGACAAAATAGAAATATGGATTTCGCTTAATGAACTTAACATTTGCAATGCATTTGAATGAAATAGCCGTTTTTGAGTCATTGAAGTGCTTTAACCAAATGTCATTGAATAATTGTGATGTAAACGGGTTGTTCATTAACTATTTTTCAGCATCTCAAAAATAGAATAATATTTAATTATTGAGATCAATTCATCGAAGACTTTTGCATATTTCCGTGAAATAATTTTAATATCGTTTATATTGGCCTTTTATCGTATTTATTGAAATAAAGCCACCAATATTAAGATATTTAGCCTTCGTAGAAGAATGATTGATAGCATTTAAGAAGGAATTTTTTAAAAAAATCAGTCAGTTTTTATGTGCCCGATCCCTCTTTAGACGTAAAAATTGTATTATTTTAGTTTGGTTACAATTTGCCTATGAAAGCAAAAATATGGTTATCATCTCCTCATATGAGTGGAAATGAGCAACATTTTATCAATGATGCCTTTTCCAGCAATTGGATTGCTCCTCTCGGCCCCAATGTTAATGGTTTTGAGAAGGACTTGCAGGAATATTTAAAAGAAGATACCTATGTTGCCGCCCTGAGTTCGGGTACCGCTGCTATTCATATGGCCCTGATCCTTCTGGATGTAGGACCTGGCGATGAGGTCATTTGCCAGAGTAAAACATTTTCTGCTTCAGCCAATCCCATTGTTTATCGAGGAGCAACTCCCGTTTTTGTAGATAGTGAAAAAGACACCTGGAATATGTGTCCTGAGCAATTAGAACGCGCTATTAAAGACAGGATTGATAAAAGCAATAAACCAAAGGCTATTATAGCTGTCCATTTGTACGGCATGCCGTATAAGGTGGATGAGATCCATAGTATTGCTCAAAACTATGATATCCCTGTAATTGAAGATAGTGCCGAAGCGCTTGGCAGTTCATTTCATGATAGAAAATGCGGGACGTTTGGCGATTTTGGGATCTTATCTTTTAATGGAAATAAAATTATAACGACTTCCGGTGGTGGTGCTTTAACAACCAAATCGGAAGCCTTAAAAAATAAAGCAGTTTTTCTCTCAACTCAGGCTAAAGAAGACGCTCCCGAGTATTTACATAAAACTATAGGATACAATTACAGAATGTCTAATGTAGTTGCCGGTATTGGTCGCGGACAAATGATGGTTCTTGATGATTATGTTGAAAAAAGACGTTCAAACTATAAGTTTTATAGAAATGAGCTTAACGGCCTGGATCAGATCGTATTTGTTGATGAACCTGAAGGCTTCTTTTCCAATCGCTGGCTAAGTTGCATTTTAACCGAATCCTTCGAAATGCGTGAAGATCTACGTCAATTATTGACCGAAGAGAATATTGAATGCAGACCTCTTTGGAAACCCATGCATCAACAGCCTGTCTTTAAAGATGCACCTCATTATTTGAATGGGGTTTCAGACGACTTATTTGAAAAAGGCTTATGTTTGCCTAGTGGGTCTAATTTAACTGATAATGAGTTCGATAGGATATTGAATTGTTTTAAAACCTATTTTGTACAATGTTAAACGAATTGCTAAAAAAAATAACGAAACGTTATGCATCCAAATGGCTTGTTTTGCTGTTCGATGTGGCAATTGTCATTGTCACCATCTTTTTAGCCTATTTCATTCGCTTTAATTTTCGATTTGATTTCGATATCATCGTAGTACTCAAGCAAGTTCCTTTCATATTTATTGCGGCAGTGATAAGTTTCTTACTGGTGAAATCACATAAGGGCATTGTAAGATATACCGGTTTCAGAGATGTTGTCAATATCATCATTGGAGCAAATATTTTAGCGACGATATTACTTATTGTCACCTATTTGGGACGAAAATTCAATTTGGAAAACACCTTTACATTTTCAGGGTCGGTGATTTATATTCACTTACTGCTGAATATCCTGTTCCTGATAGGGTTCAAATTTTTTGTCAAATCGCTCTACCGAAATATCGTTTCAGATTTTGAGGTCAAAGGGAAAGTTCTGATTTATGGTGTAGGAAACTCAGGCATGATCACCTATAATGCCATTACCAATGATACCAGGAGCAATTTTCAGATCATAGGATTTATTGATGATGATGCCAAAAAAGTTGGTAAAAAGATCAATTTACTCAACGTTTATAAATTAGATCAGATCGATGTTGATTTTGTTTCAAAACATGATCTTACCGAAGTTATTATATCCATTCAAAATATTGATCCGGCACGATTGCTGGAAATTACAACGAAATTATTTGCCTTGGATATTAAGGTAAAAATTGTGCCTCCTGTGCAAAACTGGATCGATGGTGATCTAAGTGTAGGACAAATCAAGGAAGTAAAAATTGATGATCTTCTTGGTCGCGAACCAATTAATATTTCTAATCCTGTTCTTGAAGATGAGTATGATAATAAAATTATTCTCGTCACCGGAGCAGCTGGTTCAATAGGAAGTGAAATCGCTCATAAACTAACGCAATATAATTACAAGAAATTAATCCTTGTTGATATCGCCGAATCACCGTTGTATGACCTTGAACAGGAATTCAAACAAAATGGAGTTAAGAAATATGAGATCCAGGTAGCCGATATCAGGGACGAAGATCGCATGAGTATCATTTTTGATAAATATAAACCCAAGATCGTTTTTCACGCGGCGGCTTATAAGCATGTTCCTTTAATGGAGAACAGTCCGTATGAAGCGGTGAAAGTCAATATAGGCGGAACACGTATTGTTGCCGATCTTTCGGTCACTCATGGTGTCAATAAATTTGTGTTTATCTCAACAGATAAGGCGGTCAATCCCACCAATGTGATGGGTGCTACAAAACGTATTGCCGAATTGTATGTGAGTTGCCTGAAAGGCAAAGGCCAGACCAAATTTATCACAACACGTTTTGGAAATGTTTTAGGATCCAGTGGATCGGTCATTCCGTTATTTAAAAGACAAATTGAAACCGGAGGTCCGCTTACGGTTACCCATCGCGATATCACGCGCTATTTTATGACGATCTCCGAAGCCAGTCAGCTTGTACTTGAAGCGGCGACTATGGGTAATGGTGGTGAAATATTCGTTTTCGACATGGGGAAATCGGTTAACATATATGACCTCGCTAAAAATATGATATTCCTGTCCGGATTGAAATTTCCTGAAGATATCGATATCAAATTAACAGGATTGCGACCGGGTGAAAAAATATACGAAGAGCTATTGGCCGATGGAGAGAGAACGACCTCTACCTATCATGATAAAATTATGATAGCCAAAACGAAGGCTATCGATATTTTTAATATCGAATCAAAGATTATTGATTTAAGCCTAATAAGTTCTAAATCTCATAACCTGGATATTGTTTCCCGAATAAAGGAAATAGTTCCGGAATACATTTCCAATAATTCTAAATATGAAATTTTAGATTCCAACAAAAATTTAAATTTATAGCCATGAAAATTCTAAACCTCACAAAAATATTTCTGCTGTTATCGGTTATTGTCCTCAGCTCCTGTGCTTCGAGACAGGATATTACTTATTTTCAAGATGAACCGTTGAGCAATGCTACAGAGAACTTAAATAACAATTTCGAAATACGGTTTAAGACCGATGATTTACTTACCATTGATGTATCGGCACTTGACCCGGAAGTAGCCAGGCCTTTTAACTTACCAGCTGTTTCTTATAATGCATCGGTCATTGATGCGCAGGGGAGACTAAAAATGCAAACCTATTTAATTGACAACTATGGTAATATCGAGTTTCCGGTTTTAGGGACTATTAAAATTGGGGGCCTCACAAGAAGTGAAGCCAATATTATGTTGAAAGAGCGATTATCCGAATATATTAAGGATCCAATAGTCAATATCAGGCTGGCAAATTTTACAGTTACTGTGTTAGGTGAAGTAAATCAACCTGGAACATTTACCATTGTAGACGAAAAAGTTTCACTTACTGAAGCCCTGGGGCTTGCAGGAGATCTTACGATATATGGCAAACGTGATAATGTGTTCCTTATCCGGGAAGTTGATGGACAGAAACGTTATGCAAAATTTGATATGACGTCGGTGAACGTGGTCAATTCACCCAATTATTATCTTGAACAGAATGATGTCATTTATGTTGAACCGAATAGTGCCAGGGTAAGACAATCGGCCTATACCCAAAACAATGCGTTAATCGTTTCGATCGTTGCTACTTTAGCAACCATTACTGCAATTTTAATTAAATAATTTAGCCCTAAAAAATGAGTCAATTTAGCCCATTAAGCAAGGACAATTTTAGAAATACAATCGATGTCTACTTATCGAATTGGAGGTGGATTTTATTATCATTGATTGCTGCTTTGATCGTCGCTTTTTTATACCTGCGTTATTCCACATATCAATATCAATCAAGCGCTTCGATCAAATTAAAAGAGGATAACAATAGTAAGTTGCCCGAGATTTCATCTTTGCAGGATTATGGATTCTTCGCTGATAATTCCTCCAATGTGTTGGATGAAATTGAAATCATTAAATCCCGAACCATTATTTCTAAAGTGGTTGACGAACTCAACCTGAATATAAAATATTTTGTAACGGGTCGCGTAAAGGAGAACGAGGTCTATCTTAAGCCTCCTATTAACCTCAATTTTTTTGCAACTGATTCGGTCATTAAAAAAATTGATACTACCCTATTTCTCAGCATAATAAATCAGGATCGCTTTGAATTGTCAAATACCGATAACAAGAATTTGTTCGGAAACGTCAAAGGAAATGGTACTGAATATGCTTTTGGTGATCGTATAAAAACCGGTTTTGGCGATCTCATTATCACACCAAATATTGGCAACTATGGTATGAGCGATGGATCGCAAATAAAGATTGCTATCAAGCCGCATGAAGAGGTTGTTGAAGATTACAAGAAAAAAATTCTGATAAAAAATAACGTGCAATCCAATGTGCTTACGTTAACCTTAAATGAAAACATTAGGATTAAGGCACAGCTCATTTTAGATAAGCTTATTGAGAAGTATAATGAAGATGCTGTTCAGGATAAGGAACAGATCGTTAAAGTCACCTCAGATTTTATTAATAATCGTCTTGAAATTGTATCCAATGAACTTGAACAGGTTGATCTTACAGCCGAAGCCTTAAAAAAGGATAACAGACTTTCAGATATCGCCTCTCAATCGAGTATATTCCTTCAGAGTGAAAAAGAGAATGAAGCAAAATTGATCACAGCTTCAAATCAGCTTCAGCTTATCGATTATATGGATGGCTATATGAACAGCAATGATTCTGATTCTGACCTGTTACCGGCGAATATTGGAATTGCAGATAACTCTGTAGCCGAAACCACCAAACGTTATAATGACCTGGTGCTTCAACGTGACCGGATATTAGAGAATTCGAGCGATAAAAACCCGGTTGTTGTTAATTTGAACAACCAGATTAGGGCGATAAAAAATAATTTAAATCAAAGTTTAAATAACCTAAGGTCTTCGACTCAAATCACTTTAAATTCATTAAATCGTGAAGATGCCCGAATTCGTTCTCAAATCTTTGCAACTCCCAAAAAGGAGCGTCAATTCAGAGACATATCACGTCAGCAAAGCATTAAAGAATCCTTGTATCTGTATTTATTAGAAAAGCGCGAAGAGACTGCAATTACATTGGGAATGTCATCTCCTAATGCCAAAATTGTTGAATCGGCCTACACTTCAATCACGCCAATTTCACCTAAAAAGAACCTGGTATACTTAGCTGCCTTGGTTTTGGGACTGTTTCTTCCAATTGCATTTATATATTTCATGGAGCTTCTGGATACGAAAGTGCATACTAAAGACGATGTGTCACAATTTGTAAAGGCACCATTTATTGGAGACATTCCAAGCTCAAGTGTAAAGAAAAGCAGGCGTATTATCTCAAAGGTCGATTATTCACCCAAGGCGGAGGCATTTAGAATGGTTAGGACCAATCTTGATTTTATGCTTAAATCAAAAGATGATGAAACTGCAAAAATTATTTTTGTGACCTCTACCATGGCTCAGGAAGGAAAATCGCATACTGCCACAAATCTGGCAACATCCTGGTCCTATTCCGAGAAAAAAGTACTCCTAATTGATACTGACATTAGAGTGCCTAAAATTGCAGAATACATAGGTGTAAAAAATAAAAAGGGGTTGACCGATTTCATTGGTGATCCAAAATTAACGATTGATGATATTCTGGTGCATGTAAAGGATAACAACTATTTGGATGCTATTCCTTCAGGGACCATTCCACCTAATCCTGCCGAACTATTGATGAGTGACCGCGTTAAATTATTAATTGAAAAGGTGAAGACTAAATATGACTATATCATTGTAGACACAGCTGCAGTTGGATTAGTGACCGATACGCTTTTAATCAGTCAATTCGCCGATTTGTTTGTCTATGTTGTAAGTGCCGAAAAATTGGATAAGAGACAACTGCATGTCGCTCAGACCATGTATAATGAAAGACGTCTGCCCAATATGACTATATTGCTCAATGGAACATCAAAAAAGAATGGATATGGTTACGGCTACGGCTATGGAAACAATCCGAAAAAGAAATGGTATCAGTTCAGTTAAAGAGCTAAAT
>JABDLA010000182.1 GCA_013001965.1 Flavobacteriaceae bacterium
GACCATCATTAGGTCAGGAAGCCATTGATACCGGAAAAAAATCTTTTGTCATCGCACTTATCCTTGTATTGATCTGGATGCTATTCTATTATGGAAGAGCAGGTATCTTTTCAGATATCGCTTTGATATTAAATATTCTGTTGATCTTCGGAATCCTTTCGGGATTAGGAGCCGTACTCACCTTACCTGGTATTGCAGGTATCGTATTGACGGTTGGTATTGCGGTTGATGCGAATGTTCTTATTTATGAACGTATTCGTGAGGAATTGTCCAAAGCGAAAGGCCAGAAGGAGGCAATTCAGGACGGTTTTAATCATGCGTTATCGTCCATTTTAGATGCCAATATCACAACCGGACTAACGGCATTGATCTTATTTGTCTTCGGAACAGGACCTATTAAAGGTTTCGCAACCACCTTATTGATCGGTATTTTGACCTCTTTATTTACGGCAATATTTATCACACGCTTACTCATCGACTGGTATGTAAACAGAGGTGGAAAACTCGAATTCTCTACGAAATTGACCAAAGGTCTTTTCAGAAATATCAATATCAATTTCTTAAGAAAAAGAAAGATCTCCTATGTGCTGTCCGCAATTATTATCAGTGGTGGATTAGCATCATTATTTACGACAGGATTGGATGAAGGTATCGATTTTGTTGGAGGGCGAACCTATCAAGTTCGATTTGCCCAGGATGTTAATTCTGAAGAGGTTAAAGGTGCAGTAAATGCAGTCTTTGGAAGTTCGGAAGTGAAAACTATTGGTAGTGCCAACCAATTGAAGATATCTACAAAATATAAGATCGATGAAAATTCGGCGGAAGCTGATGAAGAGGTGCAAAGCAAACTCTATGGTGCGATCAATCCATTTTTACCGGACGGATTGACCTATGAGCAGTTTGTTGCTGGCGAAAATAATGTCGGGAAAATGTATTCAGGAAAAGTGAGTCCAACCATCGCCGATGATATCAAGCGATCATCTGTTTGGGCCATACTGGGTTCATTGATCGTAGTATTCCTCTATATTTTGTTACGATTCAAGAAATGGCAGTTCTCACTTGGTGCGGTGGCAGCCGTATTCCATGATGTATTGATCGTGCTAGGTATTTTCTCGATAACCTGGCGATTCATGCCATTTAGTATGGAAATTGACCAGGCCTTTATTGCGGCTATTCTGACCGTTATTGGATACTCCCTGAATGATACTGTGGTTGTATTCGACAGGATTCGTGAATTCTTAAACGAGCATACAAGTTGGGAATTTGAACGCACGGTGAATTCGGCCTTGAACAGTACATTGAGTAGAACCTTGAACACCTCATTGACAACCTTGGTGGTGTTATTAGCGATGTTTACCTTCGGAGCAGATTCCTTAAGAGGCTTATTATTTGCTTTAATTGTGGGTGTGATCGTAGGTACTTATTCATCGGTTTTCATTGCAACTCCAATTATGCACGATACCTTGAATAAAATGAGTAAGAAAAAAGACTAAACGAATAATATAATATTTGAAATGCCATTCTAAAAAGAATGGCATTTTTTTTATTCAGGAGTTTCCAAATATACGATCTTATCATCAACTTGAATATCATATTTTTCAGCCAATCCGGCTTTGATCTCCAGAACATATTTAGCTGGAATATTCGATGGTAGAGCTTTTTCGTCGAAAGGTTGAGCGTCATACTGGAAGCTAACAATCTCACCTTTTTGGTCGATATAGATGATATCAAGAGCAATGTAGGTATTCTTCATGTAGAAGGACCTGTAATCCTCAGAAGGGAAAATAAACAACATGGCCTCATCGTCATTCATTTGACGCCTGTACATCAAACCGGTTTGGCGTTCGTACTCATCATCAGCGATCTCAATATTGAATTTTGCTAAAAGGGAATCTTGTCTGAACAGGCTTAATTCACCATCTTTTCTGAATTCGATCTCAACCGGTTTTACAATTTTTTGCTTTTCATCATTACAGGAAAAGTGGATCAAGCTGAATAAAACACATAGGCATAATACAGATGATTGTTGTAAAGGCTTCATTCAGGCTTTTTTCGGTTTATATAGGACTATGAAATAGAGACCGATCAAAATGAATGGTATGCTTAGAAGTTGTCCTGTGTTGAATATCCAATCGGCGCGTTCATCGACCTGTGCTTCCTTGAAATATTCCATAAAAAAGCGGACCGTAAACAACATTACGAGGAATAAACCGAATAGGAATCCGGTCTGATGCCTTTTCTCGGTTCTCCAATAAGTAAACCAAAGGATCAGAAATACAAACACATACCCAAAGGCTTCATATAATTGCCCGGGATGACGCGCAAAATCTTCCCCAAGTGCTCCAAATACAATCCCAAATGGGCCATCGGTTGGAAAGCCTACCATTTCCGAATTGAAAAAATTACCCAAGCGAACACAAATGGCACCTATGGCAACAGGGATAACAATGCGATCTAAGATCCACAACACCGAACGTTTCAAATGTTTTCGGTTATATAAGTACATGGAGATGATCATTCCAACGGCAGCACCATGACTGGCCAGGCCTCTGAATCCGTAAAATTTATAACCTTTGATGCCTAAAATACTTCCGTTTGGATCCTCACGAATAGGGAGCAATATTTCAATAAGGTGATCTTTAAAATAATCCCAACTGTAAAAGAATGTCTCGCCCAGTCTTGCCCCAAGTAACAATCCAATAACCGAATAAATAAACAAGGCATCCAGATTGTCCTGAGATTCATTCTCGCGCTTGTATATTCTTTTCATGATGTAATAACCGACGAGAAATGCGACGATCCACATCAAACTGTAATAATGAATAGTAAAGCTGTCGGTTATTTTGATCCCTTCGGAAGTAGGATTCCAGACAATCTGTAAAAAATGCATAGGTTGAATTTTAAGTTGTAAATATATAGAATTGAAACGGATTAAAAGGGGAAAAATATGTCGTCAGGTTTTTTCTTTTCGAGTCTTTTCAGGTACAGGATCGAATCCGGAACGTCCCTATGACGCTGGAGCGGATTAAAAATGTACGGTGTACATTTTAAGCGAACAGGCGAGATGGCGCATTGGCCTAGTTGTCATCCTTTTCGGGAACAGGATCGAATCCTGAGCCACCCCAGGGATGACAACTAAATATACGCTTTAGAGCTAATTTTCCACCGTGGATTAAACCATGTTTTTGTAGCGCCTCAATGGTATAGTGAGAGCATGTGGGCTGAAATCGGCAGGTAGAAGGCATTAAGGGCGATATCAATGTTTGATATACCTTAACCAGAAAAATAAAGGGTGCGATTGCAATTTTTTTCAGCATGACTAATTCGTCGAAAATGAAGTGCCGTCTTTACCGTCCTTTAATTGAATCCCTTTAGAAGCTAATTCATCCCGAATTTTATCAGACAGCGCAAAATCCTTATTGGCTCTTGCCTCATTTCTTAGTTTGATCAAAACTTCGACAGCATCCGATAATTTATCGGTCGATTCACCACTGGCGTCTTCATCAACCAGACCAAGAACATCAAAAATGAAATCATGAAGTGTCGTTTTCAAGACCTTATAATCGTCCTCCGAAATACTTGCTTTTTGATCTTTTATTTGATTGATGAATTTAACAGCTCCAAATAATTCTGCGATAAGAATAGGCGAATTGAAGTCATCATTCATAGCTTTATAACAGTTTGCTCGCCAGTCCTGTACATCCATTCCAGATGTTTTTTCAGAAACCGAAATTTTATCTAAGGTCGCCATGGCTTCCATGAGCTTATTGAAGCCCTTTTCGCTGGCCAAAAGCCCGGCATTTGTAAAGTCCAGGATACTTCTGTAATGCGCTTGAAGCATAAAGAATCGAGCTACAGAAGGGTTAAATGCTTTTGAGATATTTTTATTTTCACCGGTGAAGATCTCATTGGGAAGGATATAGTTACCGGTAGATTTTGCCATTTTCTTTCCGTTCATGATCAGCATGTTGGCATGCATCCAGTAATTAACGGGTGTTGGTCCGTAGCAGGCTTCAGATTGGGCTATTTCGCATTCATGATGTGGAAATTTTAGGTCCATTCCACCACCGTGAATATCGAAATTCTCTCCCAGATATTTGGTACTCATGGCAGTACATTCCAAATGCCAGCCCGGAAACCCATCACTCCAAGGTGATGGCCAGCGCATGATGTGCTGAGGTTCGGCCTTTTTCCATAAGGCAAAATCCTGAGGGTTCTTTTTATCGCTTTGCCCATCCAATGCACGGGTATTGTGTATCAGGTCTTCAATATTGCGCCCGCTTAGCTTTCCATATTGATTGGTTTCGTTGTATTTGATCACATCAAAATAAACCGAACCATTGACTTCATAAGCGAGCCCCTTTTCTAAAATGGTCTTAATGATCTCGATCTGTTCTATGATATGACCGGTTGCCGTTGGCTCAATACTGGGCGGTAGAAAATTAAAGGTGTTCAATGTATTATGGAAATCGACCGTGTACATTTGGACAACTTCCATAGGTTCGATCTGCTCCAGACGCGCCTTTTTAGCAATGCGGTCCTCGCCCTCATCGGCATCGTTTTCAAGGTGTCCGGCATCGGTAATGTTACGTACATAACGCACCTTATAGCCTAAATGCTTGAAATAGCGAAAGATCATATCGAAAGACATGAATGTTCTTACATTTCCAAGGTGGACATTGCTGTATACCGTGGGACCGCAGACATACATGCCTACATGCCCTTCATTAATGGGTTTGAAGATTTCTTTAGATCCGGAAAGAGAATTATAAATTTTAATTTCCTGTTCTTTGTAAAGCATCAGATTATAAATGGTAAAGCCGTATTAGCACATTAAAAATTGGTCTCTAATTTGATATAATCAAGGAACTCTCTGCGAACAGTTTTGTCTTTGAACTGACCACCAAATTCACTGGTGACCGTACTGCTTTCGGTATCCTTTATACCTCTGGAGTTAACACATAAATGCTTTGCATCAATGACACAGGCCACATCTTTTGTTCCAAGAATATTTTGCAGTTCCTGAACAATTTGAATGGTCAATCGTTCCTGAACTTGCGGACGTTTTGCAAAATAATCCACAACGCGATTCATTTTAGATAATCCAACAACAGTTCCATTAGAAATATAGGCCACATGCGCCTTACCTACAATTGGTAATAAATGATGTTCACAGGTTGAATAAACAGTGATATTTTTCTCAACTAACATCTCGCCATACTTGTACTTATTTTCAAAGGTTGAGGCTTTTGGTTTTTTATCGGGATCAAGACCTCCGAAGATTTCCTTCACAAACATCTTGGCAACGCGGTTAGGTGTACCCGACAAACTATCATCAGACAGGTCTAATCCTAGGGTTTCCATGATATGCCTGATATCATCTTTTATGATATCAATTTTCTCTTCTTTTGTCAATTTAAAAGCATCTGAACGAATTGGCGTTTCAGATGAAGTTCCAACGTGATCATCTCCCATGGAATCAAAGTCTTGAGAATTATTTTTCAGTTTCATTTTTTTAAATAGTATGTGCAATAATTAAGGCACAAAGATAGTCATTTATTAATTTTGAGCGGGAAGTAGGACTTTTTTAATTTAAGCTGTTTAATACATAGGATGATTAAAGTTTTACTTTCGTCGATTAAAATCTTTGTTTTAGCAATTTTTTAGTAAATTTCGTGTTCTAATTTAATTAAAAGCGATGAAATTGAAAATACCACGCTATGTGGCGTTACTAATTTTTTTACTTGCCCTGAATGTAAACGCTCAAGATCAAAATAACAAACAACCGCTGCCTTTGGTTAACTACAACCAAAATGTCGATGCGCCGTTAAAAATGGCTGAACGCCAGAAATTAGAAGAGGTGTATGGCGACAAACTTCATCAATACGTCCTTAGTAAGCCACAACGGCTCAAGTCAATTAAAAATATTTTAAGAAATCGAGTTGAAATCAGAGAAATTTCAAACCCCCAAGACCAAAAAGACTGTGAATTGCTTTCTGAGGTGTCCTTGTTCGATTATTATGTACCTAATTTAAAGCGTGATGCTGTTTTCAACGCGAATAATTTTAATCCATTAAAATATAATTTCGAGTTTTACTCGAGAGGTGCTCATATGTATAGGGTTGATAATACCAATTATTTTATCATTATTAAATCCCAACACCACCAATAAACCAAATCCAATGAAAAAATATTTAGTAATACTATCCCTCATAGCTTCCTATTTTGGTTTTTCACAGGATGTTATCATTCAAAATGGTACAGTGAATGCTTGTACGGGAACCTTTTTAGATACCGGAGGTGCTGGTGGAAACTATTCAAATAATGAGTCCTTTGTATTCACTATTTGTCCGGATACGGCCGGTCAATTGGTCGAATTAACCTTTACCGATTGGAATACTCAACTGAATGCAGATATCATGACGATATATAATGGTCCTGATACAGCCTCACCTGCTTTTGGGGCATTCTCAGGTGCTGCCTCACCTGGCTATGTATCGGCAACAACTGCAAACCCAAGTGGGTGTTTGACTATAGAATGGACCAGTGATGCAGCGGCCACAACCACAGGTTGGGCGGCTGATATCTCTTGTTTCGAACCTTGTCAGACCATAGTATCTGTCTTGGACAGTGCCACGCCCACCCCTAATGGCGATGGCTATATAAGAGTTTGTCCAGATCAATTGATTACACTCGAAGGCAGTGGGAACTTTTCTGTTGATGGTACCGGGGCGACATACGAGTGGGATCTCGGCGATGGTAATTTTATCAATGGACAAACGGCTGTGTTCTCCTATCCCAATCCCGGCGTTTACATCGTAAATTTAAATATTACGGATACCAATCCCCAGGGCTGTACAAATACAAATCTTATCAACCAAGTTGTTCAGGTTGCAACGCGTCCAAATTTCACAGGAACAGGAGCTCAGGATGATACGCTTTGTTTTAATAATAATACGACAATAATTGCAGGAGTTGCGACACCTTTGGAATTTATTAATGATTGCACACCTCCAGTAAGTGGAACTACCTTTTTACCTGACGGCTCGGGCGCATCTTATACAACCTGTATAACCGTTGATTGTTACGAGTCCAGTCAAACGCTGGACGATATTAATCAACTTATTGAAATATGCCTGAATATGGAACATTCCTATCTGGGCGATCTTGATATTTTTATTACAAGTCCTAATGGACAGCAAGTCACATTAAAAAGTTTTGGAGCCGGTGGAGGCGGTACTTATCTTGGCGGTGCTAATGATGATGGTACGACAACACCCGGTGTTGGGGCTGATTATTGTTTTTCAATGTCAGGTTCTGTGACTCTAGTCAATGGTCCAACTGTTATTGCTGGAAGTAATCCGCCTGGTAATTCAATCGCACCCGGCACCTATTTACCGGAAGAGTCTTTTGCGTCATTGTTGGGTAGTCCTTTAAATGGTGATTGGTGTATTGAAGTTATTGATAATTTGGCAATAGATAACGGCTATATTTTTGAATGGGGCATGGCTTTTGACCCTGCACTACAGCCACCTGAACTGTCATTTACTCCGGTAATTTTAACTGAAAGCTGGGATGCTGACACTACAATTATAAATGTAAACGGTAATGAAATCACAGTACAACCAACAACAGCTGGAATTCACTGTTATACCTATCGTGTAACTGACGACTTTGGCTGTGAATATACTGAGGAAGTTTGTATAGAACTATACCCTGAAGTGATCAATGATCCACCGAATAATTTGGTGATATGTGATGGAAGTCCGCCACCTTACGAATTCGATCTGACTCAAAACGATGCAGTGATTTTGGCCTCTAATCCAAGTCCTGGTGATTTTGTGGTCACCTATTACGAATCTCAGGCTGATGCCGATAGTGAATCCAATCCAATTGGAACACCGGCAAATTATACCGGTAATGACGGACAAACCATATACGTACGAATAGAATATTTAACGACCGATTGCTATGAAACTTCTTCCTTTACATTGAATGTTTCCGGTATTCCTACAATTGACCCAGTTGCCGATCTTGAAGCCTGTGACGATGTGGTAAATGACGGGTTTGCAGAATTCGATCTGACTGTACAGGATCTGGGAATCTTAGGAGCACAATTACCAGCCGATTTTAATGTAAGTTATTATATCTCATTTGTAGACGCTGATGCCGGTACGAATGCTTTGGTGAGCCCATATACGAATATAGTCAATCCTCAACCTATTTTTGTTCGGGTGGAAAGTTGGTCCAATTCAAGTTGTTATGTCGCTTCAGCAGCTCCGGTTTTTAATCTGATCGTTAATCCGCAGGCCGAAGCAAACCAACCACCAGATATGGTTATTTGCGATGATGCCAGTAATGACGGTGTGGAACAATTTGATCTCGATAGTCAAACAGCAACAGTCCTAGGAGCGCAATTACCTGCGCTTTATACAGTGACTTATCACGAATCTCAGGCCGATGCCGACGCAGGGATAAATGCCTTGGTGAGCCCGTATTTCAATATAAGTAACCCACAAACAATTTATGTTAGGGTAGAAGAACTTGCCAACCCTACTTGCTATGGATCTACGACTTTTGAATTGATCGTTAACCCACTTCCTGATGTAATAGCTGTAACACCTTTTGAGCTATGTGATGATGATACTGATGGAATAGTACCGTTTACATTAACCGACAAAAATTCCGAAGTGCTTAATGGTCAAAGTGATGTGTCTGTTAGTTATCACGAAACACTGGCAGAGGCAAATGGTGATATTAACGCTCTCGCCAGTCCGTATGTGAACACATCAAATCCTCAGACAATTTTTATTCGATTGGAAAATAATACAACAGGTTGTTATAATATAACGACCATGGATTTGATCGTAAATCCAATTCCATTGGTAAATACGCCAACGCCTCTAGAGGCCTGTGATGACGATAATGATGGTTTCACTCAATTTGACCTGACCTCCAAAGACCTGGAAGTCACAGGTGGTGCCGCTGATATTTTAGTAAGCTGGCATGAAACGCTTTCTGATGCACAAACAAATGTCAATGCTTTGGTAAGCCCTTATAATAACATTGTGCCTAATACACAAACCGTTTACGGACGAGTTTATAATAATCTTACAGGCTGTTTTGATACGGTAGAATTGATTCTGATCGTTAATGCATTGCCTGATATTATTTCCGTTACTGATTATGAATTATGTGATGATAACAATCCCGGAGACGCTACCGAAAGTTTTATTTTTAGTAGTAAAATAGCTGAAATTGAGAATGGCCAAATGTCAATGACAGTTTCTTTTTATGAATCCCTGGCCGATGCGCAGGCTCAAATAAATGCACTCCCTCAAGGTGGCTATCTCAATACAAGCAATCCTCAGACCATCTGGTACGTTATTGAAAATTCAACGACCTTGTGTTCTGATGTTGGAAGCTTTGATCTTATTGTCAACCCATTACCGCTATTGATTCCGCCAACCCCCTTAGAGGTCTGTGATGATGCGGTTATTGACGGTTTTACGAGTATCGATCTGAATTTAAAGAATGATGAGATCAGTGGCGGTGATCCTAATTATGCGGTGACCTATTACCTGACCCAGGCCG